>DGWH01000046.1:0-7739 GCA_002395225.1 Christensenella sp. UBA4263 | reverse complement strand
ATCCATCTCATCAATTACGACAAATCTTCCCTGGTGGAGTGCCATCAGTATGATTGGTAGCGACGCAAGTATCTTTCTTGTGCCGTCCGATTCATACTCAAAAGGCAGTTCATATGACTTTTCATTAACTTTCCTAACTGTATAAAATCTCTTTCCGTCATCGCTAAACTCATAATCTGTAATATCAATATCCAAATCGTTCAATGCGCGAATCAGTATTCTTTTGCCTTTTTCGTCCTGTGTTACGAATACTCTGCTGTCAACAATCGGATTTGCATAACTTTGAATGATACAGGCTTCAAACCACGAAATAACTTCTGTTATGGCCGGAAAGTCATAATTAATGGCAAGAAACGACAGGTATGGTAGTTTAGGATTGACCCGTTTATTCACGCTTACTTTGTTAATGCTTGCGCCTACCCTAATTTCATTTTCTTGCCGATCAAACAGCAGACCTGTTTTCTTTCCCCCGATAGCCCGCCATGAAAGTGTCTCGGATACCACATCATTATCTCGAATAGCGAGATCATACCGATATTCATTTCCATTTGTTCGAAAAAAAATCTGAAATACCGTCGGATCGTTTTTAGAATTATCGTCCATTAAAAACGGAATGCACGGAACATTCCACTGAAGTACAGTTGATTCTCTTGTCTTTCCCAAATCCGCTACTGGTTTAACAACCGTCGAGACAAGACAGGCAATCGCTTTCAGCAGATTTGTTTTTCCACCTCCGTTCGGCCCATAAAGCACACCTGTAGATAATAAATCCGTTGCCTTATCGCGTATAATCAAGGTGTTTGAAAGTTCTGGAATTGAAGCTGCCTGAAAATCAAATACAGTCTCATCTTTATAAGACATAAAATTCTTAAATGAAAACTGACAAATCATGACTATCATCCCTTTCATACGAATCACATTGCTTGTTGTCTCTCGTTTGCCTGAATACTATCATGTACCGCTCGTGCTCGTCAAGTTTTATTTTTGTTTTTGCAGAATATTTTGTTAATTTATGATTTATAGATACATTTAGAGTTTTTCTAGTGTTGCCTTCCCGGATTTGAGGTGAATGAAAATGATGTACCCTTATCTGACATTAAACGATGATACAGAAATTACGCATTCGGAAATGAAAGATGATGGATCCGTTAAAGTCTATATTGAAACTCCGGACAATACCGGAGGCTTCCACAGCGCAGTATGTTGGCTTCCTGAATACAGATGGGAAAACGTGAACGGATATTCTGCGACAGAAATGGCCTATTTTCGCGAATTAATACAAAACAACGCTCATCTGATACTGGAATTTTCTCAGGATGGAGGAGTATTGAGTGCCTCAAGAGCTTAGAATTGGGCCATATACGGTTTATTTTCGGTCAAATGAAAGTGATCCATTAGAGCCAATTCATGTACATGTAGCGGAAGGACGCGCGATTCCAAATGCGACAAAATCTGGATCACCAGAAAAGGAAAAACGTTGTTGTGTAACAACAATTCAAAGATTCCAGATAGAGTCATCCGAAGAATCATAAGGACTATTGAGGCAAATAGTGACAGGATCATTGAGGATTGGATGTCGCACTTTGGAGAAATTCGCTTCTTTTGCTGATATTTGCTTCCAGAGTATGATGCATTTAAAAAACAACAGCCGGAAGTCCTGTAATGGGCGGTGTTCTGTACCGCTGCTGGGCTTTTACACGAGGCGAGAAGTGAAAAAAGGCAATGCCTGCTGAGTAAAGGGACCGGAAAATCGGCCCTTTGCCCGGCAGGCATTCTGTTTATATTCCTGACCCTGCCGCTTTACCGGTCCGACGGCAGGAAAGACGATTCAGTCTGCAGAATTTCTGTCAGTTTCTGTCAGGCTGTACACAAAGAGGTGAAAAAACTATCGACAAAAAGAAGGGTCTCTGTTATGATGAGGGAACGGTCTGCACCGGATGCTATAAGCACTGTTTCCCGGCCCCCTGCCAGGTTAGGCAGGTTGTCTTTCGGGGATTCCGGTTCTCAGGGTTTTGCCCGGGCCGGCGAGTAAGTTACATGGAGGATACAGGAAAAGCAGAGGATCTCCCGGAAAAGCCGTGTTCCGGACCTGCTGCCAATTGGCCTGTCAGAGAAAAATGCAATCCCAGACAACACCAAAAACCCTTCCCTTTTTCGGCATCCCCCGGATGCTCCCCTATGTCCGCCCATATCGCATGACCATTGTCATCATGGTAACCCTGGGCATTCTTTCAAGCCTCATCGACTCCATCTATCCGCTGTTCAACCGGCACATCATCAACCACAATCTGGCGGAACATACCCCCGATACACTGGCAATCCTGACGGTTCTTTACCTGGCTATTCTCGCCTTTCAGGTCTGGAACAATTATTATTCCGCCTATCTGTGCTCAAAGATGGAACTATGGGTAAACCGTGACCTGCGCAATGCTGCCTTTAACCATCTGCAGACGCTGACCTTTGACTACTTTAACCGGAACTCCGTCGGCTATATTCACGCCAGGGTCATGAGCGATTCCGGAAAAATGGGCGAACTGTTTTCCTGGCGTCTCATGGACCTGATCTGGAACGGCAGCTATGTGATCTGCGTGATTGCAGTCATGCTCATCACCAATCTCCGTCTGGCCCTGACGGTTCTGATTCTCGTTCCGGTTGCCATTGTCATCGTCACCTTTTTCAGGCGGCGCCTGATTGAGCAGAACCGGCACATCCGGGAGCTGAATTCAACCATTACCGGGGATTTCAATGAGGGCATCACCGGCGTCCGGGCCATTAAAACCCTGGCGGTGGAAGAGAAGATGAATGCCGATTTTAACACGCATACGAAGGAAATGCATGATGCCTCCATTCTGGCCGCCCGGACCTCCACCCTCATCGGAACCACCATTTCCTTCCTTTCCTCTGCCGCCCTTGCGCTGGTTCTCGGACGGGGCGGTCAGCTGACGATGGAACAGGTCATGGAACTGGGCACGCTCTCCGTGTTCATGTCCTATGCCATTTCCATTATGGACCCGCTTCAGATCTGCATCAACGTTCTGACCGCACTGACCACCATTCAGGTCAATATTGAGCGGTTCACCCGCCTCATGGATACAGAATCCAGCGTCGTGGATTCCCCGGAGGTCATCAGCCGCTATGGGGATACCTTTCATCCCAGGCGGGAAAACTGGGAACCGCTGGCCGGGGACGTGGAATTCCGCGATGTCACTTTCCAGTATCCGGATGGGGATGAACCGGTGCTGGAGCATTTCAACCTCCGGGTGAAGCAGGGGGAATCCGTGGCCATTGTCGGGGAAACCGGCGCCGGAAAATCCACGCTGGTCAACCTGGTCTGCCGGTTCTATGAGCCGACACAGGGACAGGTTCTCATCGACGGGAAGGACGCAAGAACACGTTCCCAGCTGTGGCTGCACAGTCACATCGGCTATGTTCTGCAGACGCCGCATCTGTTTTCCGGTACGGTCCGTGAAAATCTGCGTTACGGCAGGCCGGATGCCACAGACGACGAAATCTGGGCAGCACTCCAGCTCGTCTCTGCAGATCTCATCGTTGCACGGATGGACAAAGATCTCGACAGTGATGTGGGTGAGGGCGGCAGTCAGCTCTCCACCGGTGAGCGGCAGCTGCTTTCCTTTGCCCGCGCCATTCTGGCGGATCCGCGCATTCTGGTTCTGGATGAGGCAACCAGTTCCGTGGATACCCTCACGGAAAAGGCCATTCAGAAAGCCATTAAGGCCGTGACGGCCGGCCGTACCTCCTTCATGATTGCCCACCGCCTTTCCACCATCGTGGACGCCACCACCATTCTGGCGGTCCGTGACGGCCGGATCGTGGAACAGGGCACCCATGCCTCCCTCATGCAAAAGCGCGGCTATTACTGGGAACTCTTCACCCGGCAGTACGCCGATGCCGCCATTGAGATGGCCTCAAACCACTCCGAAAAGGAGGCAGATGCATGAACAGAACCGGAAAAAATCCTGCGCGCTACCCTGACCGCATCAGCCTTCTTCTGCGCCTTGTGGAGGGATCCAAGCGTTTTTTCGTGGCCAGCATTCTCTTTGCCTGGCTCACTTCGCTCCTGGATCTCGTCAATCCGCGGATCATCGCCTTTGCCGTCGACGCGGTGCTCGGCAATGCCGACGCCTCCCTTCCCTCCCCGCTGCAGCTTTGGATTGACCGTATCGGTGGAATTGCCGCCCTGCGGTCTAATCTCTTCCTTATCTCCCTGGCGGTCATCCTCTTCGCCGTCCTGGCCGGGCTGTCCCGGTATCTGTTCCGCATGATGACCGCCCGCGGTCAGGAGGTGATGATGAAATCCACCCGGGACCTGCTCTATCGCCACATCGTCTCCCTTCCCCTCACCTGGCATAATCAGAATCACACCGGCGATATCATCCAGCGCTGCACCAGTGATGTGGATGTCATCCGCGCGTTTCTCTCTGAACAGCTCATCACGCTGGTCCGCATGGTCGTCCAGATTCTCCTGGCTCTGATTTTCATGCTGAATATTTCCCCCGTACTCACCCTGGTGGAGGTGGCCTTTATTCCGGTCATCGTCCTGTCCTCTCTCTTTTTCCATGTCCATATGGGCCGCAGCTTCCGCAAGGTGGATGAAATGGAGGGACAGCTCTCCGCCATCGCCCAGGAAAACCTGACCGGTGTCCGCGTCGTCCGTGCATTCGGACGGGAAACCTATGAGCGCAGACGCTTTGAGGAAAAGAATGACGAATACACCGGGCTGTGGGATCATCTGATGCGTCTCCTGTCCATCTTCTGGGCAACCGGCGATGCCCTGGCCGGACTGCAGAATCTGCTTATTCTGGTCATCGGCGCCCGGTTCTGCCTGAGCGGCGGCATCACCGTAGGCAGCTATATCGCGTTCCTTTCCTACAGCGCCATGATCGCCGGCCCTGTCCGTCAGCTGGGCCGGATCATCTCCGGCACCTCACGCGCCGGCGTCTCCATTGACCGCATCCGGTACATTCTCAATTCCGAACCCGAAAGGGAAACCGAGTCCGTCAGCCCGGCCTCCATGAACGGGGACATTACCTTTGATCATGTCCGGTTCCGTTACGGAACAGACGATGCACCGGTCCTTGACGACGTTTCCTTTACCTGCAAGGCCGGACAGATCACCGGCATTCTCGGCAGTACAGGCAGCGGAAAGAGCACGCTCATGTACCTGCTCTGCCGTCTGTACGACCTGCCCGAGGACGGCGGGGAAATCCGGATCGGCGATCGTCGTCTCTCCAGCATTTCCCGGCAGGATGTCCGCCGCCAGGTCGGCATCGTCCTGCAGGAACCGTATCTCTTTTCCCGGACACTGGGCGAAAACATCGCCATAGCCGGTCTCTCCGCCTCGGATGAACAGATCCGTGAAGCCGCCAAAATTGCCGTTCTGGACGAAACCGTAAGCCGCTTTTCAAAAGGATATGACACCTTTGTCGGCGAACGGGGCGTGTCGCTCTCCGGCGGGCAGAAACAGCGCACCGCCATTGCGCAGACCCTGATCCGCAATACGCCCATCATGATTCTGGATGACAGCCTCTCCGCGGTGGATGCCGAGACGGATACCCGGATCCGCCATGAGATGAACCGGATGGATACAAAAGCCACCCGGATTCTCATCGCCCACCGCATCACCACCCTGATGCATGCGGACCATATTATCGTCCTGGACAGGGGCAAAGTTGTCGAGGAAGGAACCCATGAGGAACTGCTCCGGATGAACGGCCTTTACCGCCGGATCTGTGACCTGCAGTCTCCGGAAAACGTCAGCTGACGCTGTACAGACAGAAAAGAACTGCCCATAAAGCCTTAACCGCTTTATGGGCAGTTCTTTATTTGCTGAACGCTGTGTATTGGTAAGAGTTCACTCAAAGAAGCTGCTTTGACTCAGGCAGATATTCCATGAATTCAATCCGGTTTCCGTCCGGATCCCGGACCCAGAACTGAACCGCGCCGTCACTGCCCCGGTTAATGTCCGTCTCCGGAACAATGCCGTTATGCCTGACGGCCGCATACGCCGCATGGATATCCTCTACCTCCAGACAGAGATGCTGGTATCCGTAAACACCGCTCAGATCCCTTCTCTCCTCCCGGTTTTCCTTCTCCCGGACCTGCAGTTCCAGATACTGCCCCGGAACCACTTCCATAATCATCCGTTTCACATTCTGCGCATCTGTGCCGGATGCCGGATCCATGGACGGCAGTTCCCGCATTCCCAATCCCTTTGTGTAGAAATTTCGCATGTTGACCCTGTCATGAATGACATAGGTCAAGCCAGAGAGTGCCCAACTTCTGCCAGATTTCCCGGCACTATTCACCTCCGGACCGGTCTGCGTAAAGCGGAGGATATTTCCATCCGGGTCCGCCGCGGAAAAGGACAGCCTTCCGGCTTCATCCGGATGCAGTTCCTCAAGAATATTGCCCCCGGCCTCTTTGATCCGGTCTCTGAGGACCGCCGCGTTCTCCGTTTCAAAGTTCACGGACTGATACCCGTAAACCAGAGGACGCTCTTCAAACCCTTTTCCGTTCCGGAAGAAAAGCTCAACAAACTGTCTGTCCGCCAGTTTCATGTACCGGATCCAGGGCAAATGCAGGTCCACATTCCGGATTTCCTCAAGGCCCTTCTCATTTCCCTGATCCCGGTAAGTATCCGCCAGGTCCTGCATGGTCAGCGTAAACAGGGGCTGCATCCCAGGCAGGCTGCCGTAAAACTCCAGCATCTCCTTTTCATGATGCATCTGGAAAGCCGGATGGCCAATGCTCCGGAGCCCCACCCGGGCCGGTTCAAGCGGCCGGGGCCGTTCAAATCCGGATTCAATCTCCCTGAACGCCCCTTTCTCCCCGCCCGAGAGAATGGCCTCAAGCACCTCCAGTACATGAACCGCCATTTCCTTGGATGTCCTGCACGGCCGTCCTTCCGCAATCGCCCTTGCCATTTCCGAAGGGCCGATTCCGCGGGAATTATCCGCATAACTGGCATAGTTCAGCAGCACCATTTCCTCCGGTCCGGATTCATCCAGGGAATTGGGATGAAACCGAACCTGTCCGCCGAACTGGTTGGGATCCGTCAGGTACAGAATTCCGCCGGTTCCGTAAATGGCAAAAAACGCCTCATCCATGGCCTTGCTGTCATGATCCATATGCAGCGTCCCGGTCACCCCGCTGCGAAGCATCAGGATGGCGGATACCTGACTCTCATTGGGGGTATCCATGACTTTCCCGAATTCCGGTCCCGGCAGAATGTTGACATGTGTCCTGTACGGTGTTCCGATGACCCCGGCCACCCTTGCCACCGGCCCCAGCAGGCTGGTAAGCGCCGTCAGGTAGTAAACTCCGTAATCCAGCAGGGCACCGGCTCCCGGCTCCCGAAGAAAGCCAAACAGGCTGAGGAGCAGATCGTTGTTCCGGTTCACCGAAATCGCAAAGGAATGAATCTCACCCAGCAGCCCGTCATCGATCGCGGTCCTTGCCGTCTGGAGCGCCGCCCCCAGAAACGTATCCGGTGCACAGCCCAGATAAAGTCCCTTTTCATCTGCCAGTGCGGCCAGCTCCCTGGCACTTTCCACACGGTCCGTCAGGGTCTTTTCCGTATACACATGTTTGCCGGCCATAAGGGCGCGGTAAATCAGATCATAATGACTGCCCACGGGCGTCAGAATGACAACCATCTCAATTCCGGGATCCTCCAGCATTTCCTCAACCGTGCAGGCCTGAACCCCGTATTTTTCCGC
>DGWH01000051.1:12798-24038 GCA_002395225.1 Christensenella sp. UBA4263 | reverse complement strand
CGACAAATCGGGCTTTGATGAGGTTGTCCAAAATATCGAGCTTACGCTGATACAAATCGCAGATTGCCTTTACTTTGTCAAGTATTGCAACGATTTCTGCCTGTTTCTCTACTGTCCGTATTTCAATAGGAAACTCTTGAAGCATAGAAAACTTTAGATTATCGCGAACACTTCCTGTTGCCGCGCTGCGAATGAAAGTCAAGGAAATATCGCTCTTAAGGAAATAAAACAAGTACTGGGGTAGAAGATCCGGTGATACTGAAAAAACAACATACAACGGGCTGACAATTACACGGTCAAGATGACGTTGCCAATCAACTGATCCAACATTGATTCGTGATGGATTATAAGCGAAGCATCCTTTGGGGACTATTTTGTAAGTTGAACGTTCTTGACTGGCAACATCCTTATCAAAATAGCCTGTACAGAATCCTTCCCTATTAGTAACACTATAAACAGGAATATCTTCTAGACTTTTATTACGAACAGTATACTCTTTTATATAGTCTCCGAGTCGTACCTTCATTCTACTTATCTCCACAAATCCGATTTTAACAGTATGGTTTTACAAAAACAGGGCGGATACACCTCCGCGTACAGAGCTGTAGAATTATTTTATCATAGTTTTTCTTTTTGACTGAACCCTTTTAAACCTTGCCAACATTTCAACTGTCATTTCCGAAGAGTCTTTATCAAAAACGATTGTTTTTCTGCTATCTTTACGAACGGTTTGTAACTGTTCTTCAGAAGGTTTGTCCGTTTTCTTTATCATCATTCTAACAATTGCCACAGTATAGTTCCTCCTCTGCCTTGTTAGCATACCGCGCAGAAATCATTTTAGTACTTCCTCGGTGATTGCTGTGTTGTAGACCCAATACGTAGCATCAGAATCGCTTTCCTATAATCATCGTTGTTTATCTCGAAATCACTCGATCGTAACAGTCATCTCCACCATGTTATAGCAGATCTTTTTTGGGATCTGAGCCAAAGTCGGCAGATGATGCAGAACCTCGTCCGGCGTCAAAAAAACTGTGTTTAATCTATCCACCATTCCGGCGTCAGTTCTCCGAGCTTCATTACGCGGTCTTTGGAATAGTCGATCATGATTTCTATCTCCTTGTAACGTCCAGGCATCAGTTGAACCATCAGCTCTCTGCAAGCACCGCACGGCGCGCCTTTTCCTTCATTCGGTGGGATGCAGAGAACCCGATCAATTTCATGTTCGCCGTTGGTGATCATGTTGAAGATCGCATTCCGCTCGGCACAGATTCCCAGTGTCGAACAGGTGTCAATGCATACACCGACGTATATTTTTCCTGATTTCGAACGTACAGCGGCAGACACTTCTCCTGCCGTCACATAATCAGAAATTATCCTGGCATTAAGCACATTCTTTGCAGCATTGTACATGTCAATCCAAATTTGATCCATGGTTCCTTCCCTCCATCTCAGCGGTTTATCATGGCAATACATCATGGTCCTGTTATATCTATCATTCCAATCTGCAAGCGCATCCAGCTTATCCAATGTTTGCAGGAAATACTGGTCCACTGATGATAAATGCTGTTTCTGCTTCTTCTGGTACTTTTCATAATTCATTAGGTGCTTTTAGTATGAACCGTATATACGTCACACGGTCTGCTGTTTCCAGAGCATCCCGCCGTGTCATGCACAGATAATCATCAATTGTCTTCTGCCGGTCCTTCATGTACATCGGTTTCTGATTCAGCGTCTGCTCTTCCGCGATGTCCAGATACACCATTACGATTTATTCAGTGCATCCAGTTTCTTTAGCAACAGATAGTTTTCTGCGATTTCCGTATCGTTCCTTTTTGATTCTGTCTCCTAACCGGGAAAACTATTCATAACGGTCTCCACAGTTTCATCCTGAGAGCAGATAACTTCGGCCACCGTATTTATGTTCGCGGTCCAGAACATCTTATTCTGCATCTGTTAAAGAAAGAGAGAGTATTCTGCCCCTGGATTCGTAATCAATGCTGGTGGCATAGATATTCTGCCTCTTATGCCAGAATACCTTTTCAGATAGGCGAATATCATGAATCCGGGCAAGCAGTTTATCAAAGTACTTGTCTCTGCCAAGCTGCTTCAATCATTCGTTATCCAGTGCAGCGCCCTATTTCATATATTCCTTCAGAACATTAGAAGCCTAGATTCTGAACAGTGTACCTATATGGGACTTCACCCGACAGCCCACAGATATAATGGCGTCTTGATTATACTAACCTACCTAATTCTTTCCTTTTGCAGATATGTACTGGATCCCTTACCTTTAAAAAATGAATAACCCACATCGGAATCATCGACAATCAGCAAATCATCTGTTCACGGCTGCGCTCGTCGGATACAATTGGCGAAATCCGCTGTATAATCGCTTGATTTTCCCATGACCTTTTGTCTTGTTTTTGATTTCGTATATTTCCTCAACACTGTAAGGAATCATGGACAGATTAATTCTTGTCGCAATCACATAATAGTTATCTGTTTTCTTTACCTGGTCAGCGAAGGCTTTCTCACGTATAAATTCATTCCCGTCATCGATAAATACAACGCTGTCCCTGATTAGCTTTAACTGTTCCTGCCAGCGAACACCGGAAACAACTCTGCAGTCCTTTTTACACTGAACCGTTATCCCGCTGTTCGGATTCTGCTCATATGCAGAAATCATCTCCATCAGTGTCGTCTTGCCAGCAGCACTGTCACCTGAAAGAATCGTAATGTTTCGTTTCAGCTCAAAAGAATATCTCACACGGTTGTTTTCAACCATTACCGAAACGGTTCCACTCATCACATTGCCCCTTAAAGCAGGTTGACTGCATTCTCAATCATTTCATGCATATTGTGAACAATAACATCTGTATTGACGATTCGAAGTTCAAATCTTCTTCCGGGGAATGTCATAAGATGATGCAGATTAATGGTTACTTCCTGCATTCGTCCGATTTTCAGCAGATATTTCGCACAGTTATTCCCGCAGGTAGAGGCATTAAATATCTTCTGTGGCAAATTCTTTACAAGTAGGATGGTTTTTACACCACCGGAAATCTTTGTTGTAGGAATTACACCAAGAGCTTTTGTATCAATGGCCTGTGGGCTCAAGATCTTCCCTTTTTCAATACTGGCAATAACCTCTGCTGCAAAGGGATCTTCCATCCAGCAATCCAGATATTGATTGTCAAAATACATACTTGTATTGTAAATTGCTTCCGGGCATTCACCAAAAAGGATGTTCAGCATTACCGTTTCCCCGTTCTACCAAATATTTATCCAAAGCTCCCTTTTCCAGGATTGTACCAGGTAAAATCCTTGTTCATTGTATGCTTTAAGCCTGGTCTTATACCGACGATTATTTGATTTGAATTCCTCTGAAGCGGTCGAGGTATCCATCCGTTCATCCGGAAAAGAAACCGGCGAACGCGTTTTATCCATATGGTATTTCTCTCGCTCGTTTGATTCTGTTTTGCGATCGCCGGCAGCCCTGTCAGCGCTGAACCACCTGACAATGATCAGTCATTCTTAAGCAGTTCCCGAAGCTTCTTCGTCTCCTCGACAATCAGGTCATTCAGGCGGTCCAGTTCATCAAGAATATCGCTAGTGGGCGGATATTCAACCGGTACATATTCCGTTTTCTTGTACTTGTTGATGGACAGATCATAGCCATTGTCAATGATCTCCTGTTTCGGAACAAAGAAGCTCTGCTCGGTGCGTTCTCTGGTTTCCTCCCCGGCGAGATTGTGGAAACGGGCAATAATGTCCGGAATGTCACTGGCCTCGATCGGGCTGCGCTTGTCATCCAGGCTGAATCCGTCGGCTTTCATGTCATAGAACCAGACCTTATCGGTGCCGCCGTGGCCGGTTTTGGTAAAGATCAGGATCGCCGTGGATACACCGGCGTAAGGCTTAAACACACCAGAGGGCATGGAGATGACCGCCTCGAGACGGTTGAATTCCACCAATTCCTGCCGCAGGGCTTTATGTGCTTTGGAGGAGCCGAAAAGAACACCGTCCGGAACAATGGAGGCACAGCGGCCGCCCGTTTTAAGCGCTTTCAGGAATAGCGCGAGGAACAGGAGTTCTGTCTTCTTGGTTGGCGCAATCGTCAGCAGGTCCTTGGAGATGGTTTCTTTGTCCAGACTTCCGGTGAAAGGCGGATTGGCCATGATCAGGGAGTATTCATCTCTGTGGGTATTGTCCTCGGAAAGGGAATCCATCCAGGTGATATTGGGTGCCTCAACGCCGTGCAGCATCATGTTCATGGCGCCGATGCGCAGCATGGTCTGATCCGTGTCAAAGCCGGTAAACATGGTGGTGGTATAGTGCTGCTTGTTTGCCTTCTGCATCAGTTCTTTCGCGTAATGTTCCGAAATGTACTGTGCCGCGGCGCAGATAAATCCCGCCGAGCCCATTGCCGGATCACAGATGCTGTCCTCCAGTGTCGGCTGCATCAGCTCCACCATCATCTTGATAATGTGACGGGGTGTCCGGAACTGCCCATTGGTGCCGCTCTGAGCGATCTGAGACAAAAGATACTCATACACATCGCCCATAATGTCCTTGTTGTTCAGGTCCAGGCTGGTCAGGGCATCGACTACTTTCGCCAGCACGCGAGGTGTCGGAACAAGGAACAGGGCATCCTTCATATACCGGGCAAAGGCGGTGTCTTTGCCGGCGGTCAGTTCCGTCTTGATAAACGGAAACACCTTTTCCGTCATGTTTGAAAACATGGTTTCAGGGTCATACTGACGGAAAACCGACCAGCGGCAGTTCTGGTGATTCTGGTCAAAAATAGGATCAACCACAGGCATGTCAAAAGCAGCGGCATTGGATTCCTTGCGCTGTTCATTGTCATCCAGAATCTTAATGAACAGCAGATAGGTAATTTGCTCGATGACGGTCAACGGATTCGTCATGCCGGATGACCAGAAAATGTCCCAGATCCCGTCAATCTTGTTTTTCAGTTCGCCTGTAATCATTGTGTATCTCCCCCATTTGTTTTCTCAAATACACAGCCAAATGGCTGTATCAAAAGTCGGAATCCAGCAGGAAATCCGTCCATTCCGCGGATCTCTTGCAGCGGAATCTGTCAGCTTAATCCATACTCCCCTTATTCAGCACATGTCCCGGCCTGCTGCCGGGCAGGAAATGTTCCGCCTCATTTTCCTTCGGCAAAATGTCCAATGGACATACCTGTTCTCCTTCAACTATTGTAGTAATCTATTGCAGCATCAGCTAATCTTTCAAAGGCTTCCTGATACTCCGGCACCACGGAAATGCCGTGAAAACTGTTACCATTTTTATAATAATAACGGCTCAAAGCTTCCGTGATTCCTTGCATATCCAAAATAGACTCATTGGCAAGCGCATCAGCCAGTGTCCTGTTAAAATCTGTAAATTGAAGTCCGTTCTTCTCCTGTACGTTGATCGGATTGATCTTATTGCCAAGCACAGCAATGCCATTGAAGCGTGAAAGAGAATCAGCACCATAAACCCATATAATAAATTCGTCACTGTATCCTCCGAAATATCCCTGGCACATAAGCGCTTCATTCAGAGCAAAAACAACAGGCTCCTGTATCATATTTGCCACAGCTTGCAGCCACGCAAGAGAACCAACGTAATCGCTTCTTCTTGGTAAATTCTGCTTCTTCGGATTATAAACCGGCAGTGCTGTTGTCCTGCGGTTGGCTAAATCCATCTTCACACGATTTTCGAGCAGGTGCATCATATATTCAGGTGGAACCCGTACATTGTTTTCCCAATTCTGAACCGTCCGAAATGGGATTTGATAACGCCTGGAAAATTCAGCCTGTGTGTCTCCCAGACTGTTTCTCATTTCCTGAATATTCATTCATATCACCTCGCATCTCTACTGTACACCCAATGGGTACATAATATCAAGAAATAGACAGAAATGCTTTCTTGCCTGTCTGCTTCATTGTCCCTGATCAGAATCATTGATAGGGAAACTGTACAAATAGTTTTTGAAATGTGAGTATTCGTCAGTTTAAGGCATCAGGGGGGCCTTTTTGTCACAACTGATAAAACTTCCGGTTCTTTAAAAGTTCTGTACAGTCTAAAGAGGGGTGCAAATCAACCATATATGTACAGCACTCATGGCAGGCATCAATGCCTTCCTGAAATTGCTGAACGTTTTCCTGCAGTTTCTCAAATTGATCTTGTCGTTCTTCCAGCCGTAAATCTATGATTCACTCACCATAGGCTCTTTTCAGGCTCGAGATTCCATTATTTTAGCCTCAGTTTTCGCTTAAAACACTTTAAAAACGGTCTTTTTGAGTCATTTACGAATCAAAAATGGCCTTATGGTAGATCGTCCATAGACCATCATCGCAAAAAGATCTCGTCCTTCCCGGAAACCGTCCCTCTTCCACGCTGAAACCTGAGAGGCGGATGGGCATCGCCCCGCCAACCATACGAATGACATTCTCTCACAGATCGTGCATGTTGGAATGAATCATATCTCTTATCTCATTCATCGGGCCCGTTTCTGTCCAATAGCTCCTGCATTTTTATCGATCAATGCACGCGACACGGCGACCGGATTGAACATATGGACACCATCATTTGACCGGGCATAGCCATCATTCCAGAACAGGAGTTCCTCCAGGGAAGGCTGCGTATAGCCCTTTCGCTGCATCAGGTCCTGTATTTCCTCGCGGGTAAAACCAAAATATGCGGAAAACTGATCATCCTGAAAAGCAGAAAACTCATGAAACATATTCAGCGGAGAACCACTGGGATTTTTGGCTATGGGAAGGATGCCTGTCATATAGACCAGATTGACATAGGGCTTGTCTTTCAGCAATCCTTTCAGAAAAAGGAGGTATTGTTGCTTATCCGACTCCGTCACAGAAGGTGTCTCAAAGAAGGCATCCCATTCATCAATCACAAACACAAACGATTCCCCTGTCTGAATCAGCAGTTCCGGGAGATCTTTCTCCGCGGGAAACGTCAAATCCGGATACTGATGCTGCAGATCTTCCCTGAGCAGGAACGCCAGTTTGGAATGTAAAGCCGCGAAAGATTGTACTGTATCAAGCAAGACATCAATCATATTGATGCGGATCACATTCAGTTTGCCCTGCCGGGGCCAGCACAGTTTTCGTTCTTCCGTTCCCCGGGGGATTGGCGGCAAAGCACTTGTCCTGTTCCGGCTGGAGCATCCCCAATGCAAGTTGCTGAAATAACTCTCTGCTTTCCTCCCCGGTGCTTTTATCAAAGAATGCCGCAATCATGTTCGCGTTCACCGATTTTCCGAAACGCCTGGGTCTGGTGACACAGATGTATTTGTTGCCTGCACAGACATAACGATACAGTGTATCGTTCATCATTGTCTTATCGACATAAGTATCACATAACGCTGCTTCTGCAAATAGCTTATATCCTGTTCCATTGTTTAAGAAGTTCATCCGGAGTCTCCTCCTTATCTTATATCCTTTCCGGAATTGACCTGGTCTGAACCTTTAAGAATCTGGCGCTGCGTCCTGGGGACATTCTTTGATTTTTCGGCTTTTGGTTATTATTCTGTACATTTATTATACATGATTTCACGGGAAATTGCAGTAATGACACAACAACTTTATGGCAACCTTTGAATTTCTTTTCTGTCCTCCGTCCTGCTGCTCTGTTTCAAGTGCGGGATGACCTTCATTTTGCGTTCGTGACCTTTAGCCGGCTGATGCATGCCCGCCGGTTAGAGGTTCTTGCGGCAGCTTCCATCTGCACACAGCACTGCGCAAAACCGGACAGACAGGACCGGGAAACAGCGACGTTTTATGGTTCCCGGTCCTGTCTGTCAGGTCATGTGCTTACCAGAAATGTCCGCGGAGCAGATCTACCAGGGCAAAGAAATTATAGGGTTCGGCGTTTTGCCCTTTCATCGTGCAGGGCTTTTCATCCCCCTCATACTCAATGCACAGATTCCACTCGGTATCCGGCGCATTTCCGGGCGGCGAATAGGTCTTTTTCCATTCGCCCATATGCAGACGTTCAAGGCTTTTCACGAATTCCTGGAACGTGTATCCCAGCCAGAACGGTTCGGCCTTCCCCGTCTCCGGTCCGGACAGGCATTCCTTCATCACCTGGACTTTTTCCCCGGAAAACGTGGCAGTCAGGCGCTCACCGTCCTGTTCAACGGTCAGCTTTCGCATTTGGGGCAGCCGGGCATTAAAGGCGGCGTCTTTCCGTTCCGTCTTTGTGGGTTCAAGTGTCTGACCGGCCTCTGTGTAGGCCCTGACGGCCATCTGCAGGTATTCCCGACTGCACTGAATCCTTGTCATCAGGTTCGGCATGCACATCGCCTCAGGATTCAGCGGATCGGTTTCCATTAACCGGATCAGCCGGCGGATTTCGTGGCGGAGCGAATGGATTTGCCGCAGAATGAATTCCGGCGACTGGCCCTCAAGGGTATTCCTGTAATAGGTTTCAGGAGCGATCATCATCGTTATCTCACCTCCATGGGTATGCTCAGATTGCTTGCATACGGATCCTGATCCTTCCGGCAACATAACCTGTTTGCTGCAGATTTCTCTGCGCAAAGGCGTGATTCCGGACATCCCCTATTGTATCATTTCCGGAAAAGAAAAATGTCGCCTGACAAGCGACATTTTCAAGTGGATATTGTGTGGAAAATGTGATACACCAAAGGTCCTAAACAGGAAACATTCGGCCCTTTCAGCGAAGATGATAGGAAAGCGAGATGGTCTCATGTTCCGGGATCTCTTCCGTCTCGGAATAGTCCGTGCAGGAGCAGCTGATGTAATTGGCATTGACCCAGCCGGAGAGGGTAATAGCGTCCCCGTCATAGATTCGCACCTGTGCGTAGTATTTGCCCCGGTAGGAGCGAACCCGCACCAGTTCAAACTCATCGGTTTTATTCAGGTACCCCACCCGGCTGCCCGGATAAAGTGTTCCCACATTGTCCCCCTTCTGCGGGGTGTCCCACATGGCAACGCGGGAGCCGGTGCAACAGATATGCTCACCGTCCCGGTTGTACATGTTGACCTTTTCCGGCAGTCCGTCGGTAAAGGCGCCCTCGTGGGTGATCAGATGGGCGGCCGCGGCGGCCTCGCCAACGGTCTGCACTGCCTTAGAGGGGTCCGCCAGAGCTGACAGGGGCAGGGCCAGACAGAAGAAAAGCGCGAAAATCAGGCGTTTCATTTTTCTCACTCCAGTTCAAACGCACCGGTATACAGCTGATAATACGTTCCCTTCTGGGCAATCAGGTCATCATGCGTTCCCCGCTCGATGATTCTGCCGTGATCCAGCACCATGATGGCATCTGAGTTGCGGACCGTGGAAAGGCGGTGTGCAATGACAAAGACGGTGCGTCCGCGCATCAGATTGTCCATGCCCTGCTGGACCAGTGCCTCGGTACGGGTATCAATGGAAGAGGTGGCCTCGTCCAGAATCATGACCGGCGGATTCGCCACGGCGGCCCGGGCGATGGAGATCAGCTGACGCTGGCCCTGGGAAAGGCTGGCGCCGTTTCCGGTCAGCAGCGTGTTGTATCCGTCGGGCAGGCGGCGGATAAAGTCATCTGCGTTGGCCAGACGGGCGGCTGCCATGCATTCCTCATCCGTGGCATCCAGACGGCCATAGCGGATGTTTTCCATGACGGTTCCGGTAAACAGGTTCACTTCCTGCAGCACAACGCCCAGGGAGCGGCGCAGGTCGGGCTTGCGGATCTTGGTGATGTTGATGCCGTCATACCGGATCTTTCCGTCCGGAATGTCATAGAAGCGGTTAATCAGGTTGGTAATGGTGGTCTTTCCGGCACCGGTGGCACCGACAAAGGCGATCTTCTGGCCGGGATGCGCGTACAGGGAAATGTCATACAGCACCTGCTTCTCCGGCACATAGCCAAAGTCCACATTTTCCATGACCACATCGCCGCGCAGCTGCTTGTATTCGGTGAGGCCGGAATCCCGGTGGGTATGGCGCCATGCCCAGTGTCCGGTGGGCACCGGCGACTCGGTAATGGTTCCATCTTCGGCAATAGCGGCATTGACCAGGGTGACATAACCATTGTCCTCCTCCGGTTTCTCATCCATGATGGCAAAAATCCGGGTGGCGCCGGCCAGACCCATGGCCACCATGGACACCTGCATGGAAATTTGGCTCACTGTCTGGGACATATGGCGGGACATGCTCAGGAAAGAGACGATCGCGCCGATGGTAATAGGATGGATGCCCGTCAGGGAAAGGTTCGGGGCTTTCAGGACGGCCAGGAGACCGCCGGCGATGGCCAGCAGCACATACATCATGTTGCCGATGTTGCCCAGAATGGGCATCAGGGTGTTGCCGATGCGGTTGGCCTGTTCCCCGTCATGGAAGAGCTGCTCATTGAGCCGGTCAAATTCTTCGAGGTTCTGTTTTTCATGGGAGAAGACCTTGACCACCTTCTGCCCTTCCATCATCTCCTCAATGAATCCTTCCTCTTTGGCCAGCGATTTTTGCTGCGCCACCATGAAGCCCGCACTCATTGCGCCGCGTTTGCCCGTAATCATGAACATGAGGACAAGAACGACAATCACCAGCAGCGTCAGCCAGACACTGTACAAAAGCATCATGGTAAAGACGGAGACAATGGTCATAGTGGACTGGATGACGTTAGGGAGGCTCTGGCCAATCAGCTGCCGGATCGCATCCGTATCATTGGTATAAGTACTCATGATTTCCCCGTGGGAATGGGTATCAAAGTACCGGATCGGCAGGGTTTCCATGCGGTCAAACATGGCATCCCTGAAACGCTTCAGCGTTCCCTGCGTGACTTTGGCCATGGTGCGGCTCTGAATAAAGGAAGCGAGAACGCCCAGAAAATACAGGCTGCCCATGGTCAGGAGATTAGAAAAGAGTTTTGTCTCAATGGCGGGATATCCAAGAGACAGACCGGGAAGGACGCAATCGTCGATGATGCGCTGCATGAATATGGTGGCAACTGCCGAGGAAATGGCGTTAAACACAATGCACAGCGGCACCAGAACCAGTTCTTTTTTGTATCCCTGCATGACAAAACGGATAAGACGGCCCAAGATTTTCGGGTTAATGCTTTTGATTCCGGTTCCGGGAACCGGGCGTCCCTGTCTGCGGCGATTCTGTGACATTTACGCCACCTCCTTTCCCCGGGTCTGAATGGTATAAATCTCGTGATAAATGCCCTTGAGAGCCATCAGTTCCTCATGGGTGCCCTGCTCGACGATGCG
>DGWH01000051.1:0-12678 GCA_002395225.1 Christensenella sp. UBA4263 | reverse complement strand
ATGATGATCTTGGTGGTATCCGGAATTTCCTCTGCAAAGGCGCGCCGGATCAGCGCATCCGTCCGGGTATCCACGGCCGAGGTGGAATCATCCAGAATCAGAATTTTCGGATGTCGCAGCAGTGCCCGTGCAATACACAGCCGCTGTTTCTGGCCGCCGGAAACATTGGTTCCGCCCTGTTCAATCCGCGTGTCATACGTATCCGGGAAGGTCTGAATGAATTCATCCGCATGCGCCAGCTGACAGGCATGACGGATTTCCTCATCCGTGGCATCTTCCTTGCCCCAGCGCAGATTGTCCCGGATGGTTCCCGAGAACAGCACGTTTTTCTGCAGCACCACGGCGACCTGCCTGCGCAGCGCTTCCAGATCGTACTCACGGACATCGTGACCGCCGACACGGACAGATCCCTCCGTGACATCGTAAAGCCTTGAAATCAGCTGAATCAGCGTGGTCTTGGAGGAACCGGTGCTGCCGATAATGCCCACTGTCTGGCCGCTGGCAATGTGCAGGTTAATGCCTGTCAGGGCATCCCGGCCGCTTCCGGAATTGTACCGGAAGGAGACGTTGTCAAAGTCAACGCTGCCATCCCCGACCACGGTCAGGGCGTTGGCGGGTGTCTTCAGCGTGCTCTCATGCTGGAGAACCTCCACAATACGTCCGGCACTCTCGGAGGACATGGTAATCATGACAAAAACCATGGAAAGCATCATCATGGAGGACAGAATCTGAATGCCGTAATTGATCAGGGAGGACAGCTGACCGGTGGTCAGACTCGTCCCGCCGGAGAGGACGATCATGCGGGCACCGAAAAAGCTGACCAGCAGCATGGCCGTATAGATACAGGTCATCATCATGGGGCCGTTCAGGGCAAGAATGCGCTCGACATGGGTAAAGTCACTGCACACTTCCTCACTGGCCTTTTCAAACTTCTTCTGCTCAAAGGTTTCCCGGACAAAGGACTTGACCACCCGGATGCCGGCCACGTTTTCCTGAACGGAATTGTTGAGGGCATCATACCGGACAAAAATCCGCTTGAAAATCGGAAGAACGGTATGGGAAATCAGGTACAGGCCGAGGCCCAGGAACGGCAGAATGGCCAGGAAAATCAGGGCCATTCGGGCATTGATGGCAATGCTCATGGTCATGGAAAAGATCAGCATCATCGGCGTACGGATGGCAATGCGGATCAGCATCTGATAGGCATTCTGCACATTGCTGACATCCGTGGTCATACGGGTCACCAGTGATGCGGTAGAAAACCGGTCAATGTCTGAAAAGGAAAAGGTCTGAATGCGGTAAAACAGATCTTTCCGGAGATTCTTGGCAAAGCCGCACCCCGCCGTGGCGGCATATCGTCCCGACAGCACGCCGCAGGTCAGGGAAAGCACGGCCATGACAACCAGGATCACACCGGTGCCAAGAATCGGATTCAGACTCTCCCCTGTCATCCGGTCAATCATCTGCGCCATTAGAAACGGGATAATGCATTCAAGAATCACCTCAAATGCCACAAACAGGGGCGTCAGAATGGATGCCTTCCTGTATTCCCGAATACTGCCTGCCAGTATTTTCATTCGTTTAATCAATTCGTTACTCCTCCTTCATGAGCCATCGTTTGTCTTTCGGCACCGCCGCATATCCGGTGCTCAGACTCCAGCAAATCAATGTCGGGCCTATTCCCGGTCTTTTGCCGTACAGTTTCCGCATGGATCAAGCACACCGCACGGCTGCGGCGCGGCAGTGGTTTCAGCACACTGAATATTCAGATACACCCGGTTCAGCAGCTGCCGGAGCGTCTCTTTTTCCGATTCACTGAATCCGTGAAAGAGCAGTTCATCCGTCTTTTTCCTGTTTTCGGCCAGCTGAATCTTCTGCTGCCGTCCGCGCTCCGTAATCTGAATCCGTTTGCTTTTCTGTTTTCCGTCGCCGCTCAGGGACAGAACATACCCGTTTTTCTCAAGTCTTGAAATCAGCCCGACGACCGTCGGATGGGATACGTTCAGCGCCTGTTCAATTGCCTTCTGCGTCGTCTCACCGCCCGCCTCCTCCACGCACCGCATGACGAGGATCTGCGAAAACGTCAGATCATAGGCGCTCAGTTCCGTATCTATTCGCATTCGTACAAGGTTGCTTATCTGCTTGATCAGCAATCCGATATCATTTTCACACATCATCTGTCCGCTCTTCTGACAGCCTCCCTTCTCCGCCGGATCCATCCTCCGGAATGAGCGGCACCCGGGCCCATATAGCACCGTGTTTTCCGGTGCTCAGGCCTCACAAACTGCCGCTGTATATTCCCGTTCTTTTCAAGACGGTCCGTGTGTAGTGTGCTACACATAATAGTACGCGCATGTGCGGTTGTCAACGATCTTTTTTTTCGGTTTTTTCTCCGGTCAGTCATGGCCCGGCTTCCTTTGCCGGTCAAGGGAATGACAGGCCGGCACTGGTTCAGTCTCTCTTTCCGCGTCGATCCTGAAAAGTCCGGGGCAGCGTCCGGCCCCTCTGAGGCCGCCCGGTCTGAAAAGCCGCACAGCGGCACAGGCTATCCGTTCCTGGATCAGGCCTTTGCCCGCATGCTCCCTGATTCGAAACATCGGAACAGTTTTCTTTGCAATTCAAAGGCTTTCATGCTATACTTGCCACATTCGCCGGGAAAGCCCGCAGCGAACAGAAGATGAACCAACACTATCGTATCCACGGGAGGACTTCAATGAAATTATGGGGCGGCCGGTTCAGTAAGGATCCGGATCAGATGGTACTTGAATTTGACGAGTGCGTTGAAATTGGAAACAGAATGTACGAGCAGGATATCCTGGGCTCGATTGCCCATGCCACCATGCTGGGTGCGCAGGGAATTCTCTCTGAAGCGGATACAAAAGCCATCGTAGATGGTCTGAACGGCATTCTCGAGGATGCACGCAAGGGCAGCATTACCTGGACAGTGGATGCCGAGGATATCCATATGAACGTGGAAACACTGCTCATTGAGCGGATCGGAGAAGCCGGAAAGCGGCTGCATACCGGACGTTCACGGAATGATCAGGTTGCCCTTGACAATCACATGATCGTCATGGATTCCTGCCGGGAAATCATGGATCTGCTGCGGACCCTGATCACGGCACTCCTTGATACGGCAGAGGCGCACACGGATACCGCCATGCCGGGCTATACCCACCTCCAGCATGCGCAGCCCATCACCCTGGCGCATCATCTCATGGCCTATGTGGAGATGTTCCTCCGGGACATGCGTCATTTCGGGTTCACGTATGAGCAGGCAGATGAAATGCCCCTGGGTTCCGGCGCACTGGCCGGCACCACCTATCCCCTCGACCGGGAAAAGGTGGCCTCACTCCTGGGATTCAGCCGCATCACCATGAACAGCCTGGACGGCGTCAGCAACCGGGACTATTTTCTTGATTTCCTGCAGGCCTCTGCCCTGACCATGATGCATCTCTCCCGTTTCTGTGAGGAGCTGATTCTCTGGTGCTCCAGCGAATTTGCGTTCATCGAAATGGACGATGCCTTTGCCACCGGTTCCTCCATCATGCCGCAGAAGAAGAATCCGGATGTGGCCGAACTGATCCGCGGCAAAACCGGCCGGGTATTTGGTGCGCTCATG
The DNA here is from genome assembly GCA_002395225.1 of Christensenella sp. UBA4263. Lineage (GTDB taxonomy): Bacteria > Bacillota > Clostridia > Christensenellales > Aristaeellaceae > Ventricola. The sequence continues at coordinate 9,056 of DGWH01000051.1, read as the reverse complement.
GGCCTGCTGACCACCATGAAGGGACTCCCCCTTTCCTACAACAAGGACATGCAGGAGGATAAGGAACTGTTCTATGATGCCTCCGACACCGTCCAGCACTGCCTGGCCGTGTTTACCGCCATGTTCGTGAAGATTACCTATAACAAGGCACGGATGGCAGAGGCGGCCATGGACGGGTTTACCAATGCCACCGACTGTGCCGACTATCTGGTAAAGAAAGGCATTCCGTTCCGGGATGCGCACCGCATTTCCGGCGAATTGGTCGCCTACTGCATCAGCCGGAACAAGATTCTCTCTGACCTGACGCTGGAGGAATATCATCAGTTCTCTCCGGTTTTTGAAAAGGACATCTACGATGCCATTTCCCTTGAGACCTGCATTGGAAAGCGGAATATCCCCGGAGCCCCGGCGCCGGAAGCCGTCCGCGCCGCCATTGCCCATGCACGGACCGTGCTTGACCAGTTCAGGTGAGTGCCTCTGAGCCATGCAAATCCCCGCCTGAGGCGGGGATTTGTCATTTGGGAAAGTTGTCCCTTCGGAAAGCAAAAAGCTGCATCCTGTGATGCAGCTTTTTTGTTTGCCGGAGGGCAGATCAGCTGTAGAAGGCCTGATCGGTTCTGGCGATGGCAAAGGTAACCAGGAAAGCCATGTCCAGATCCTGTTCCTCGGTGATCACATCATACACATGGCCGCTGGTGATAAAGCTTTTTCCTTTGGGCGTGGAGGTGGCAAGCGTGGCCAGTTCGCGCCCGTTCTGAGTCACATGATACGTCATGCCCAGCTTGTTGCCGGAGAAGTTTGAATCAATCCGGATTCCCTGCTCATGCAGATAATCCCAGATGTTCGTTCCGTTCAGTTTAAACCGGGAATTGGTGGAAAAGAAATCCGTAAACCCGCCGCTCTGCGTCTCCGTTGTCACGGTCTTTGACACCTTGTGTGAGACGGTTTTCCCGGAAACATGATTGATAAAATTAAACTCCATGGCGCCGATGAGCGGGTTTTTGAGCATCTGGGCCTCGTAAACCACATTTCCCGCCTCATCGGTCAGGACAGCCCCCTGCTTTAAAACCTTTTTATCCGGCTGATACAGATATTTCAAAATGTTCAACTCCTTTTGCTGGTAGCCGTCCGGTCCATGGCCGCTGCATTTCAGGTAATGGCCGCTGCGGCGGCACTGAACTGAATATCCAGCGGGGATTGTTCCGGTGCTGCTTTTTCCTGTTCACGCTCGGTAAACGGATCCGTTTACCGGCCGTATAATGCCCTGTGTTTCTTTCTCGTCTTCAGGATGCTGATGATTCCGGCAGCCAGGCATCCCAGGCCCGCGGCCATCATCCCGATGGGAAGCCAGGCGCCTGTCGGCTGAGAGATATCCTGCGGATTGAGCGGATTATAGTCAATGCGGACGACCGCACCGACCTTCATTTCGGGCCCGATCCGGTACTCTTCCTCATATTCTTTCCCGTCCACCGTATATCTGACCATCGTCCGGTAGGTGGCCTCATGATGGGTATCGCCCTCATCATACGCTTCCTCATAAAGCGTCACGCTGGTCACTACCGCATCCGTCTGCGGATAGTTTTTCCGTTTGTCCGTAATCCCATACATCATGCCGCCAAAGACGATCAGGATCAGTCCCAGGGGCAGAATAAAACGGGCAAATGCATAATCACGCAAAAATGTCGCCAGTCGGTTCAATTCCGTTCCTCTTTTCAGGTCTGCGGATGTGCCTCTTTCCTGTTCAGATCGGGTTCAGGCACCGCAGCAGGTCCGTTACTTTGAATCGTGATACAGAAACAGCTGACTATTTGGTGAAATAGTCAGCTGTTTCCGGATTGTTGGAAATCGTTGCAGCTCAGGCAATGCCCTCCATGAGAGGGACACACCGGTGTCTCAGCGCATCATCTGAGCGGTCCAGGATCCTTTACTGGACGTTCCCGGCAGGAATGGACATCAGCTTTTCCATGACCGTATTCGAGATCTCCTGTCTCATTTCCGGGGTGATCTCGGTGATCGGGACAAGCTCTTTCACCTCAGGCACTTCGATATCTTCGCCAAAGACCTGCGTGGTCCGCACGGCGAGAACCGGATCCTCATAGCCGGTCACGTTCACCATGAAGGCCTGGATGTTATCCGCACCGTGGCCGGAGAAGAGGTTGACCACATTGAACAGTTCGTTCAGGTTGCCGTTCGCATCCGCCAGATTGAAGGTTACCTTGGTGGTATCCATTTCGCCCAGCTCTTCAGAGGCTTTGGTATTCTTCGCGGTCACTGAGAAGGTGCTCTTGAAGACGCCCTTTTCAGAGGTACCGAAGGTAAGGTCGCCGCTGAATTCGCCGTTTGCCGGAAGATCCACGTTCATGAGAATGGTGGTCAGGACATCGGCATCGTCCGGACCGCTGTATTCGGCCATCTCGAAGCGCATGCCGTTTTCCATCATCTTGATAACGGTGGCAAAGGTGAGGCTCATAGGAACTTCGATGGTCTTGAGATCATTGGTGGTCTCATCAAACTCATAATCCGTGCCGTTGTATTTGACGGTTCCGGATACAACCTGGTCACCGGACTCATTGGTCGCCACGCTGAAATCAAGGAACTCATCCTTACGGAAAGAACTGGCCAGGGATTCAACGGCCTGATCAAAGGCAGCGCTGATATCCGCATCGGAAAGTTTCAGGTCGGAGGGGATCATCTTCTGGATCAATCCGGAGGCTTTCACATCTTCCTTGATCGCATTCAGAATGTTCCTGGCACTCTCAGCCGTAATCTTGACATTGATGGCGCCGTCGTTGGTCATCGAGATGTCAGCGGCGCTCATAATCGCAGCAAGAGAGTTGGAGAGGTCGATCTCGCCGACCATATTGGCCAGTTCCATCGCCTGCTGGGCATCCGCTGTCTTTGCCGCGTTTGCCTCATCCTCGGCCTTTTTGATGAAATCCGTGGTCAGGAGAATGCCCTTATCGCCAAACGTATTGCTCAGCAGGACAACGGATCCGTCCTCGCGCATGAAAATATCGAAGTTCAGGATTTCCTCAGCGCCGGACTTCAGCGCAAACCGAACGTACCTGTCCTGTCCATGGAACTGAAGCGACAGGTCATTGAGCATCTTGGTGAGGCTGGCCGCATCCTGGATGCCGAAATCCGACAGGAACTTTTCATTGATGCTCAGTTCAATCGCCGTATCCATGGTCGGGGCTTTTACATCCTCGGTCCAGACGCTCTGGAACATCTCCACGTTAAAGGCGCGGTCCTCATCCGTCAGAGGAACCAGTTCCCCGTCCACCGGGTCATGCATGAGGAAGAATTCCATGATGAGGTCATCATAGATGGTGGAGAGGGTTTCCTGATACTCGTTTCCAACGGAAACATAGGTGTTTCCGCCTTCGCTCTTGCGTACCTCAGAGACATATTCGCCATCCGGGAAGTTGGCCTCAGCCACTGACAGGATGTAATCCTCCATCATCTCATCGGTATAATTGTTTAGGTTGAAATGCAGGCCGCGGTCAGCCGGGCTGATGGCGATCATGACGTTGGCCAGGCCCTCACGGGAAACAGAGGCCATGCAGATCTCATTCTGCATCTGCTCGGCCACCGGCAGGATCGTGAGTTCCACCGGGCTTTTCGGCTCAAAGGTCACGTTCTGCGGATAGGTGGTCATCTCATCCGCCTGATCCATAATGACCACATCATGTGTCCAGAGGGTAATCTTTCCGGAGACGGTCTTGGTCTCTCCCACACCCGTGCCCTCGGCAAATGCCGTGCTCAGAAGCATCGCAAGTACCAGGGCAAGAATTACGAACAGATTTTTCTTCATTCTTGGTTCCTCCTTATCAGCCGTTATTGGTCGGATCAAAGGTATTGTCCACCATCAGGAATCTGGAAGCCATATAGCCGGTGCGGCCGGTGGCCTCATCAAGCACCTGACTCCATTCACCCAACTGGGCAATGACTTTCAGACGATAGCCGTAATAGTATACATTGATCACCTGAGAGTCAGTAGACGGCGTTGCACGCATGTTGACAAAGTTGTTGGTCGGATTCACGATGGCGTAATAGCCGCCGTTCTGTGTCTGCGGGAGCTGTGCCTGGGCAACGGAGGCCGCATTGGGTGCTGTCTGAACGGCGCCGGTGACATAACGGCTGGGAACAAAGCCCGTCACACCGTTTACCTCAACCTGAAGCCAGCTGCCGGTATATCCCTTCACCATCAGCTGACTGCCATTGTTCAGTTTCAGCAGGATCGTTGCGCCCTTGTTCGCCTTATTGCGGACATTCAGGACACCGCCGTTGGTCTTGACATTTGCATAGTACGGCGAAACAGCGGTCACAGGTGCCGTCGATGCAGGAACATACGGAGACTTTGACTTGCTTCTGCTGCTATTGTTGTTATTGCCGCTGTTTGAATCAGCCTCACTCATTGCCTCATCAAGAATTGCCAGATAGAGGAGGGCCGCGATGTCTTCATCGCTGAGATCATCCAGTTCATCTGCCAGTGACACGGACATGCATAAAGGCAATGTCAGTACCAAAACCATCAGAAGTGCAACCAGTCTTTTCATAGAATCATTCCTTTCATAAATACTTTTTATGGAATCATAATCCCCGACCCTTTTCGATGATTATGTTTTTCCCCGGTTAACAGATCTCCCGTCTCAAGTCGAAACCGGAATGCCCATGAACATGTCACCTTTCCCTGCCGCGGGATTCCGGCCTTCTGAGATTGTCTGCCTCTATTATTATATACGAAAACAAAGCCTCATTTTTTCCCTGAACTTGAAAAAAATCAAAAAAAATTTTTCCGCTGACGGTTGCCCGTCCGCGTCAGGAAACTGTCAGATTCCTGCTTGTCATTTCCCTGTGTGGCCGGAAGCCGGGGATTGACCAGGCTCATTTTAAAGCCGTCAGATGACAAAATACAGAGCAGCCAACACTGCTCTGTTTTTGATCAGCACCCTTTGCGTCCGTTTTTGTGATCCTCAACGGAGCAGGCATTCGGCGTGCCGAATTCGATCAGCCCCGCATCGGCGGGATCCACCGAGATCCGCCCGTCTTCAAAGACAAAGGCAGGAATACCCACATCTCCGATCTCCTTGCAGTGATCAAAGACAGGGCTCTGGTCCCGGAGGCGCATGAAAGCGCTCAGGTTTCGGATGTTTTCCCCGATATTGATGTACGTAAATTCATCCTCGCGTCCCTTAATCTGCTCGTGAACATAATCGCAGTAAGGGCACGTGGGCATTCCGTAGATTTTAATCATGCTCTGTCTCCTGTTAAAGCAAAGGCCCGGTCCTGCTTTTGCCGGTTTGCGGACAAACCGGCGCATATGCCAGGACCGCCGCCTGTTCATTTCCTTTCAGTCTGGCGAACGGAATCGTCTCCACCGGACCGTATTCCCCTGTGATTCAATGAGCCGCGCAAGATCCGTGCTTTTCATGAACACGGTGGCCCGGTTGTCGCCTGGATGTACCCCGATCAGGCCCTCCCGAAATGCCTCATCCAGGTACAGGGCCACCGAACGGGCCGTTTCATGGAGGAGCCCCAGGGGCGTCACTGCCCCGGGCGTCATGGAAAACCGCTCCTGCATCTCCTGTTCGGGGACAAAGGACAGGCTTCCCAGTCCTTCCGCTTTCCGAAAGGCCGCAAGATTTACCTGGCAGTTTCCGGGAACCGAGATCAGGCAGTAATGCCCCCGGGCGTCCCGGACAAACAGATTCTTGGCATCCGCCTCCGGATGCGGCAGATGCAGCGCTTCGACCTCCTGCATGTTCATCACCGCCGGATGCTCAATCAGCTCAAACGGCACGCCCTGTGCCCGGAGGAAGGCAAGGATGTCCTGCCGTGTCATCTGTCCCATCTGCAGGTTCCTTCAGAAAAGGGAAAATGGTTCTCCCTGGTACTCAGTCCATGTAGAGCGGAAACCGCTTCATGAACTCAACCACCTGCGCCTTCACCTCTGCCAGGCAGCTCTCCCCTTCGCGGACAACGCGGGTAATCCAGGCCGCCACACAGGCCATATCCGCCTCCTTGAAGCCGCGCGTGGTCACGGCAGGGGTTCCGACACGGACGCCGCTGGTGACAAACGGGCTTCTGGGCTCATTGGGAACCGTGTTCTTATTGACGGTAATGTTGGCCTCCTCCAGCCAGGTTTCCAGCTGCTTGCCGGTCAGGTCCGTTTTGGAGAAGTCCAGCAGAATCAGATGGTTGTCCGTTCCGCCGGAAACCATGGAGATGCCCTCTTTGCGGAATGCCTCCTCCAGTGCTTTCGCGTTGCGGATGATCTGTTCCTGATAGCTCTTGAATTCCGGCTTCAGCGCCTCACCGAAGCAGACGGCCTTGGCCGCAATGACATGCTCCAGCGGACCGCCCTGCGTGCCCGGGAAAATGGCCTTGTCAATAGCCTTGGCATATTCCTCACGGCAAAGGATCATTCCGCCGCGGGGACCCCGGAGGGTCTTATGCGTGGTGGTGGTGACAAAGTCCGCGTACGGCACCGGGTTCGGATGCAGGCCGGCAGCAATCAGGCCGGCGATGTGAGCCATGTCGACCATCATCAGGGCACCCACTTCATCGGCGATCTCACGGATTTTGGCAAAGTCGATGATTCTCGGATACGCAGAGGCGCCGGCCACGATCATCCGCGGCTTATGTTCAAGTGCCAGACGGCGAAGCTCCTCATAGTCGATGTAACCCTGGTCATTGACGCCGTATCCGACAAAATTGTAATATTTGCCGCTCATATTGACCGGGCTGCCGTGGGTCAGATGACCGCCGTGCGACAGGTTCATTCCAAGAACCGTATCCCCCGGATTCAGCATGGCGAAATAAACAGCCATATTGGCCTGTGCACCGGAATGCGGCTGCACGTTGGCATGATCTGCTCCAAAAAGCTGGCAGGCTCTGTCCCTTGCCAGATTTTCAACGACATCCACACACTCGCATCCGCCATAATAGCGATGCCCCGGATATCCTTCTGCATACTTGTTGGTCAGCGGGGTTCCCATGGCAGCCATCACGGCAGGCGAAACAAAGTTCTCTGAGGCGATCAGCTCAATGTGACTCTGCTGACGGCTGAGCTCCTCCTCAATTGCCTGGGCAACGGCGGGATCGCTATTCCGGATTACATCAAAATTCATTGGAAGTTCCTCCTCTTTGGGTCCATGTCTGCAGACGTATGTTGCATCCCCTGATACAGACTGACTGCAGGTTCTCCGAAAGTATACCTAACATTTCGCTGAAAATCAAGTAGAATCATGCATGAATTTATGAACGATATTCCGGCAACATGGCAGAAAGTTCGTGTTTACCCTTAAACAGGATCCAAAACCGGTCCCGAAACCGGGGCCTTCAGCCGCTGATCCGAAACATAAAAAGACCTGACAGAGTCCTCTGTCAGGTCTGAAAGGCGGTCCGGCTTCAGGGCAGAGCCGGTCAGGCAGGCCAGTGAACGCGATCCGCTATAATAAGCAGAATCCTAAAGAAAGCTTATTTCCCGAAAGCATCCTTAAAGATCGACATATGGTTCTTCCTCCCTGTTGATTAAGATGACAGTTTCGCAAAGCGTTGGTTCGCATCCAGACAGATCTGAGTCCATGCGCCCCTGGACGAAAGCAGCGAATGTGAGCGCTCCGGCGGTCTGCTTTTGCCCCGTGCATCCGCAGCCGATACGCATACGGATTTCCGCATGTATCCTCCTGTGTGCAGGCCATTCACGGGCCTGTTTTCGTTGCGGGAAATGGCCGGTCATGTTGGACTGACAAACCTTCAATGAAATCATTATTAGCCATTGAATGGCTCTTCCGCGGAACCCTGTTTTTTTCAGGATAACAGTTGACAAGTTAGATGATTATAACTATAATACCACACGGTTAGTGAGCTCTAACCGATTGATATGCCGATTTATCGGATGAACAGGAGTGATCAGGATGATGCCCTTAAGTTATGCCTCCCAGGGAGAAGAAAATATTATCCGCAAGATTGGCGGAACCCCTGAACTGAAAAAGCATCTGGAAAATCTGGGATTTGTGGCAGGAAGTCCCGTAATGGTTATTACAGCGCTGAACGGCAATGTTATTGTGAAAATCAAGGAATCCAGAGTCGCGATCAGCGATGAAATGGCACGGAGAATCATGATTTGACAGATCGGAGATAACACATTCTCCGTTTATTGCGGACCGCTGCAGAAACGAACCGCCGGACAGGATGATGCAATGCAGGCCTGCCCCACGGCATCGCTCTGTCATCCATCTGCGTACAGATTCCGCAGCCGAACAGAAACAAACAACAGCAGATAATGCAAATCACAGCAGCCTGTTCCATTGGGAGCAAGGCTGTCTGCGGTGAAAAGACAAAGGTATCGATTCGAAAGAAGGAAAAACAGAATGAATAATCTGAAGGACGTCCCAATTGGCGGCAAGGCAAAAGTGGTTAAGATTCATGGTGAGGGTGCGGTAAAGCGCCGGATTATGGACATGGGAATTACCAAAGGCGTTGAAATCCAGGTACGTAAGGTCGCGCCGCTGGGAGATCCTATCGAGATTACGGTTCGCGGGTATGAACTTTCCCTGCGCAAAGCAGATGCAGAAAACATCGAGATTGAGTAATTTTTTTGTCCATATGTTAGCTTATACTAATAAATTATTAATAGAAGGAGTTCCCTGTCATGGATATACGGATCGCACTTGCTGGTAACCCGAACAGCGGAAAAACAACGCTGTTCAATGCACTGACCGGCTCTAACCAGTTTGTCGGAAACTGGCCGGGCGTCACGGTTGAAAAAAAAGAAGGCCGCCTGAAAAAGCATGACGGCGTCATCATTACCGATCTGCCCGGCATTTACAGTCTCTCTCCCTATACACTTGAGGAAGTGGTTGCCAGAAACTATCTGATAAATGAACGGCCGGATGCCATCCTGAATATCATCGACGGCACCAATCTGGAGCGGAATCTTTATCTGACCACACAGCTGGTCGAACTGGGAATACCTGTCGTGGTTGCCATCAACATGATGGATATCGTGAAAAAGAACGGAGACAAACTGAATACCGACGATCTGGCCA
>DGWH01000018.1:44322-88478 GCA_002395225.1 Christensenella sp. UBA4263 | reverse complement strand
AGCCGGGAATTTGCGGTTCTGCGTCTGCTTGGCGCCTCAAGGGGCATGCTCTCGCGCATGGTGCTGACGGAATCCATGCTCTGCGGACTCCTGGGCGGTCTCCTTGGAACCGGCATCGCCGCGGCACTGCTCTTCCCGTTCGCCCAGCTCATTGAAACATCGCTGGGACTGCCTTACCTGATGCCGGATAAGGGACGCATCCTGCTGCTGGCAGCCGGTACCGTGGTGCTGTCCATGGCTGTTTCAGCCTTTTCCAGTGTGATTGCGGCCTGTCGCCTGAGCCGGGTAGATCCCGGAACGGCTTTAAGGGGGGAGAACTGAGATGTTGCGGGCGGAAAATCTTTCCAGACAGTATTTTCGAAAAACCGGCACTGCCAATTTCTTCTACGCGGTAAAGCCGCTGAACCTTGAACTGCTGCCCGGCCAGGTCACGGTGCTGACCGGGCGAAGCGGCAGCGGAAAAACCACGCTGCTCAATATGCTTTCCGGCCTTTTGCCTCCATCCGACGGAAAAGTCTTCCTGGGTGAGACGGACCTGTATCAGCTGGATGACCGGACACTTTCCCGTCTCCGGAACGAAAAGATCGGGGTAGTCCCTCAGGGCCGCAGTGCCGTTGATACACTGACCATCCTTGAGAACATCGTTCTTCCGGCAAAACTGTATGGCCGGGATTACCCGGTGGAGGCAGCGCTTGAGCAGATGGACTGCTTTGGCATCCGGCATCTGCAGGAGGCAAGGCCCGCGGAGCTCTCCGGCGGTGAACTTCGCCGGATGGCCATTGTCCGCGCGCTGGTGCAGGCACCGGAGATCCTGTTTGCAGATGAACCCACCGGCGATCTGGATGATGAAAACACCGCACTGGTCTTTTCAAGGCTCCGCGCGTTTGCGCATGAGCAGGGAAAGCACGTTTTCATCGTTACCCATGAAACGGATGCCGTGCAGTACGCGGATGCGGTTTACCGGATGGATCTGGGAACAGTGTCCCGGGAAAAATAACAGCCCATAGGCTGTCTCTTGTTCTCGTCACATCAACTGTTCATTACGGGGAAGTCAGGTGATTGATGCAGTTGCCTGGGATGACTGACTCAACCCAACATGCACTTCGGCAAAAAATGAAGGCATCCCCTTCGGGGGATGCCTTTGATGTTGTCGAAACGATTAAAGAGGTGTGCACTCGCTGTTGAGACGGTCAATGATCTTGGGGAGCTCTTCGTCCACCTTGTCATTTTCCAGCTGGCAGGTGCCGGCGTTGCGGTGTCCGCCGCCGCCATAGGAGAGACACAGTGCGCCGATATCCGCATTGCTGTCCTTGTTGACAATGGATTTGCCGATCATGACGGCCGTGTTCTGCTTCTTGAAGCCCCAGGCGACATGAATGGAAATCTGGCATTCCGGATGCATGGCGTAAATCATGAAGCGGTTGCCGGCATAGATGGTTTCCTCATTGCGCAGATCCAGCACCACAACGCGTCCGTGAACCTTGGCAATGCGGGCGACCTGCTCCTTAAACAGCTCCTGCTGCTTGAAGTAGAGGTCCACACGTTCCTTGACGTCCGGGAGCGCCAGGACATCATCGATGCTGTGCTCGAGGCAGTAGTCAATCAGGGCCATCATCAGGTCATAGTTGGAGATCCGGAAGTCATGAAAGCGGCCGAGGCCGGTACGGGCATCCATGATGAAGTTCATGAGAACCCAGCCGGTAGGGTTGAGGATTTCATCCAGAGTGAAATCAGCCGAGTCACCCTTGTCAACGGCGGCCATCAGTTCCTCGGAAATACGGGGCAGATTCTTATGTCCGCCGTAATAATCGAAGACAACGCGGGCTGCGCTGCGGGCATCCGGATCAATGATATACCGATCCTTGTAATCGACGCCGGACAGACGGGTCAGCTCGGATTCATGATGGTCAAAGGCAATCCCGACACGGGGATCAAAAGGCAGGTTGGTGGTAATATCAGTGGGGCGAATATCGACTTTTCCATCCTGCACATCCTTGGGGTGAACAAACTTGATTTCATCAATCAGGTTGAGTTCTTTCAGGATCATGGCGCAGACAAGACCGTCAAAATCGCTTCGAGTCACTAAACGTCTGGTTGTGGAATTATCCATCTCTAATTATCTCCTTGCTGTGAAGACAGATTCAGTTTCTGTTCAGATATTTGCGAATACTATAATACTACACTTCACTTGAAATGAAAAGTATAAAATTGAAAAAGGGGCAGAAACAAAAGTTTGGAAAAAATTAAAAACAGTATTGTATCCGAAAAGTCTCGGCAATGTTTCTGCTCAGCCAAAAGTGCTTCGAGCAAATTGGATCCCTTAACCCCGCATAATGTTACAGGAAATCTGCTGTTCGAGTCAGTTTATTCGAAAACGAATTGAAAAGCCGCGCATTGCCGGACTGGAAACCTGGTGCGGACAGCAGAAACAGGGGAAAATGACCTCTGCTGCACCGGGCAACCGGCAAAGATACGAAAAAGCTGTCCGCTCAGGATATGAGGGACAGCTTTTTATCGCGGAATCGTCAGGCATTACCTGTCATAGGTATCATAGAGACTGCGGACCCGAAGCGTTCCCGTCTCCGATTCCGTTCCGGCCGCGGTAAAGTCGCGGGTGGGGAGAATCGTAAATCGATGCTCACCCTTTTCCAGATCAATATAGTTGTCATCAAGCCGCAGCACCTGCGATTCTGCCTCGACGGCCACCGCTCTGGCAAAGCAGTCGGAGGTGACAATCAGGGTATCTCCCTCTCGGCGCAGCGTGAGCTTCGGATCGGAAAACGCGTAATGCTTGGGCGCGCAGAACAGAGAGGAACCGCTGGAGAGGCAACAGTCGTCGGAGATCAGCTGGTAGGTCAGGTGAACCCTGAGGGGATTCTGGTCGTTAAAGTCCAGATGCGGGAGCCAGCAGCCGCTGTAAGGCTGCACCGTTACCGGGAACTCGCCTTCGCGGATGACGGAGGAATCCGGCAGACGGAGCTGCCAGAGCACCTTTCCTGATACGACCGAGCCGGTTTCATTGGCCACGTGCAGATCCGCACTGATATCCACCGGCACCGGAAGGGTATTGGGATTGGGCTTCTGGTCAATCTCACCATGCTCCTCGCAGGACAGGAGGACCGGGGCAAACATGCGCTTTTCCGCATACTGCAGCGCTTTCCAGTTGCCGTAATAATCAACGCTGGCCCAGCTGGCCACCGGCCAGCAGTCATTCAGCTGCCAGACGACCGTTCCCATGCAGGTGCCGCGGTGACGGCGGAAGTGTTCCACGCCGTAACGGATGGCATCCGCCTGCAGAAGCTGGGAACAGTAGACCAGTTCACTGAAGTTCTTCGGATAGAGGAACGTGGCGGAAAGATAATTGAGGATCTTGCCATTGGCTGCGGCGTTCCGCTGATGCATTTCCATGACACGGGAGAAGATGTTGAGGTCATTTTCACCGGCAAACCGGCGGATGGTGGGAAGTGCCGGGAAGGACTGGAAGCCGAACTCGGACAGGAAGCGATAGTGATGCTTCCGGTAGGCCGTAAAGGGCTCGTTGCCGTGCCAGACGCCCCAGTAATGGGTATCTCCGCAGTTTTCCGCACTGCTGTTTTCAAAGTTTCCGCCGGAGGAGGGGGAGGATGGCCAGTAGAAGGCATCCGGCGCTTCCTCGGAGACGATCCTTGGAATCAGGTCCTCAAACAGACGGATGTAATCGTAGAACTGTTTGCGGCTCTTCGGCCAGGAATTGAATTCGTACTGTGTCTCAAGCTCGTTGTTTCCGCACCACAGTCCAAGGCACGCGTGATTGCGCAGGCGCCGGATATTCTGCCGCATCTCGGCATCCACATTCCGGATAAAGTCCGGGCTGAGCTCATAGGAGGCGCAGGTAAACATCATGTCCTGCCAGATCAGCAGGCCTTTTTCATCGCAGAGATCATAGAAAAAGTCATCCGGGAAGTAGCCGCCGCCCCAGATGCGGATGCAGTTGAAGTGGCTCTCCTGGGCGGTGGAAAGGAGCAGGTCGGTCCGCTCACGGGTGACCCGGGTGAGGAGATTGTCCTCCGGGATATAGTCAGCGCCCATGGCAAAGATCTGCAGGCCATTGACCTCAAAGGCAAAATTGCGTCCTTCCAGCGGTTTGTCATCCCGGGTAAGCGAGAGCTGCTTTCGTTCACCCGCAAAGAGGATCAGGTTCGTGCCATCATCCAGGTCCGGCGTCTGGCCGGTCATGTGGGGATCAAACTGCTCACCGGGCATGGGATCCGTATTGACGGTCAGGGTGCGCAGGCCGATGCGGCTGCAGATCGTATCGAGAATCTCGCCGTTTTCATCCCGCAGTTCTGTCGTGACGGTGTACAGGGGCTGTGCACCGTACCCGTTGGGCCACCAGAGCTCCGGATGTTCCACCTCAACGGACAGGAAGGTGTGGACCTGGGGACGAATGACGCTGGGACTGTACAGGGACTCATTCAGTGTGGCAAAATATGTCGGATCCGGGCATTCACAGACGGCCGAAAATGTGCTGCCATCCGGTGCCGTCACCTCGGCGCTGACCGAACAGAAACCGAGGGTGTCCGTGCTGCTGAATTCGACATGAGCATCCAGATGGAGGGTGACGCCGGTCACGGCGCCGTCCTGGCGGTGATGTACCTGCCGGATGCCCACGGATTCAAGGCGCGCGGTCCTGACCAGCAAAAGCTCCACCGGGCGGAACAGGCCGGCATCAGGAAGGCGCGGACCCCAGTCCCAGCCGAACATGCAGGCCGCCTTGCGCAGATGCGGGAAGCCGGGCATGGCATCCGAGGAGGCGCCCACCGGGCAGCGCGCATTCTCGGAGAGAATGTAACGGATGGGGGAAAGCAGGTGCACCCGCAGACGGATGGGAACATCCGGCGAGACGAATCCGGTAATATCGTATTCCCAGACGCGGTGCATGTTATCCGCAGAACCGATCTGAACATCATTCAGGTAAATTTCAGCCAGCGTGTCGATGCCGTTAAAACGGAGCAGAACCGCATGGTCTGCGATTTCATCGGCGGAAAGGGTGAAAACCGTCTCGTAATCAAAATCATTTTCAAGGAGACGCGTTGCCAAAAGTTCATTGTCGCGGTAAAATGGGTCAGGAATCAGTTTGTGTTCCAGCAATGTGCTGTACACACTGGAAGGGACACTGGTTTCAACGGGCGCTTCGGGAATGCCGTAAACGTTTTCGCCGAGGACGGACAATGTCCATCCTTTATCCAGTTTTTTAATCTGCATGAAGAGATCCTCCCGTTCATCGTTGCGGTAATTGGCATGAACCGTGCTCCGGAATCAATTGCAGGAGCACATCGGATGCTGCGGCTGATTATATCATGAGCGGTATACCGGATACAATCAGTCATTTTTCAGTTCCAGTCATCCTGTGCCCGCACCGGCATCGTTTAATACAGGAAATCAGAAAGGAATACAATGCGTTACAGATGTCTGATTCTGGACCATGATGATACGGTCATGGACAGTACAAGGGAGATTCATTATCCGGCTTTTCTGGCGGCGCTGGCCAGGATGCGGCCATATCATTATGTGTCACTGGAGGACTATTTCAAGCTGAATTTCAAACCGGGGTTCCTTGAATACTGCGAAAATGTGCTGCAGATGACCAGTCAGGAACTGGACACGGAATACGGGATCTGGCAGAGCTATGTCCGGGAGCGAATTCCCAGGTGCTTCCCCGGAATCCCGGACATCATCCGGCGGCAAAAGGCAGAGGGCGGACTCGTCTGCGTGGTATCACATTCGGTCAAAACCAATATTCTGAGAGACTATGCCGCCAATGATCTGCCGGAGCCGGATGCGGTTTTTGGGTGGGAGATGCCCAGGGAACAGCGCAAACCCGCTCCCTATCCGGTGGAACGGATCCGGGAAATGTTTGATCTTCGGCCCGCAGAATGTCTGGTGGTGGATGACCTGAAACCCGGACTTGACATGGCCGGGGCGGCCGGCGTGGACTTTGCCTGTGCGGCCTGGGCTCACCGGATCGAGTCCATTCGCCGGTATATGCGGGAGCGGTGTAAAAATTTTTTTGAGCATCCGTCTGAACTGAACGCGTTTCTCTTTGACTGAAACGGACCGGAAGCTACTTATTATTGTACACTCTGCATTTATATATATTCGTGTTTTTGTCTAAACCTGTAAAATTATGTAATTTTTTTGCTATACCTTGTTTTTTCTCGCAGAGGGTTGTATAATACTTCTGTTTGTTGATGATTGTTTGATTTTTATGGAAAGAGTGGGCATGCCCACTCTTTCTGTTCTAATTCGGCCCTTTCCACCAGCGGTGCGGAAAGGACAGCGTTTAAAAGGAGAGTGCGAATGGCACGAAGTGAGCTGAACAGGACACTGGAACCTCAGCTGGAATCTCTGGCGGGTGAATTCGGTTTTGAGTTTGTGGATGCGGAGATCGTCAAGGAAGGCGCCAGTCGTTATTTCCGTATATATATAGACAAGCCCGGTGGGATTACCTTGAATGACTGTGAGAGTTATCATCGTCGCGTGATACCGTTGGTAGAGCAGGTCGATTATGACTTTCTTGAGGTATGTTCGCCGGGTATTGATCGTCCTCTTAAAAAGGAAAAGGACTTCCGCGCGCACATGGGTGACCGGGTTGAGGTGCATCTGTACCGGCCGCGCGGCGGCAAAAAGGTGTTTGAGGGTGAGCTGACCGGTTTTGAGGGCTCGGCCTTTACCATCGCCGAAGGGGAAAATCAGGAAACCTTTGAACTCAAAGGGGTTTCCCTGTGCAAGCCGGTTGTGATCATTACAGAGGATGATCTGAACGGAAACATTGTGAATCTGATCACCGAGGAGTTAACCGAAGAATAGTAGATGGAGGATCTTACGGTATGCTGGATAAAAATCAGAACAAGGAAATGATCGAGGCTGTTGCGGCGCTGGCCAAGGAAAAGGGCATCAGCAAGGAAGTCCTTTTTACGGCCATCGAGGAAGCACTCCGCAGTGCCTATAAAAATAACTTTAACAAGCAGAACGGCGCTGCTCCCGTCAATACCAATGTTCGGGTTGAATTGAACCGGGAAAATGGTGCAGTTCATCTTTACGCACGCAAAACAGTTGTTCTGGAAGTGGAAGATGATGCGACCGAGATTTCTCTTGAAGAGGCAAGGAAGATACAGCCGAGCTATGAGGAGGATGACATCGTCGAAACCGAGGTGACGCCCTCCAATTTCCGGCGCATGGCAGCACAGACGGCCAAGCAGGTCATCGTGCAGAAGATCCGCGAGGCCGAGCGCGGCAAGACCTACGATTCCTTCATTGAAAAGGAAAATGAGATCCTGACGGCCATCATTTACAGCGTGGACCCCATCAGCCATGATGTCAATGTGGAAATCGGCAAGACGGCCGGCATTCTTGAGGTCAGCCAGCAGATGCCCACGGACAATTATACGCCGGGCGAGCGTCTCAAGGTCTATGTCCTTGAGGTGGACGGCGGCCGCGGCGGAAAAGGCGGCACACAGGTACATGTGTCCAGAATCCACCCGGGTCTGGTCAAGCGCCTGTTTGAGATGGAGGTTCCGGAAATTCAGAAAGGCGAGGTTCAGATCAAGTCCATCGCCCGCGAGGCCGGTTCCAGAACGAAAATCGCGGTTCATTCCACGGATGCCATGATTGATCCGGTGGGTTCCTGCGTGGGTCCCCGCGGCCAGCGGGTTGACCGGGTGGTCACGGAACTCAAAAATGAGAAGATTGATATCATCAAATGGTCTCAGGATCCCACGGAATTCGTCTCAAATGCCCTGAACCCGGCAAATGTGCTGAGTGCCACGATCAATGAGAAGGAAAAGATCTGCAATGTGGTGGTGCCGGACAATCAGCTGTCCCTGGCCATCGGCAAGGAAGGACAGAACGCCCGTCTGGCGGCCCGCCTGACCGGCTGGAAGATCGATATCAAGAGTGCTACCCAGGCAGCGGAGGCGGAGCAGGAAAAGGAAGCACCGGCCGCAGCTGAGGCTAAGGAGCCGGAAATGCCGGATACTTCGGACGCCCTTGATGATCTTTCCATTGATGAACTGGATCTGGATGATCTCAAGGTGGATGATCTGGACATTCCGGATGATGTGAAGTAAGGGGAATCAGTTTGAAAGCAAGAAAAATTCCGATGCGTATGTGTGTCGGCTGCCGAGAGATGAAAGAGAAAAAGAGCCTTCTGCGCATTGTCAAAAATGCGGAGGGCGAAATCTCCTTTGATAAAACCGGAAAAGCCTCCGGCCGCGGTGCTTACATCTGCCGCAGCAGGGAATGTCTGATGAAAGCGCGGCAGCAGCGGCAGCTGGAACGGGCCCTTGAAACCCGGATCGGCGAGGAAATCTTTGATCGTCTTGCAGAGGAAATGGATGAATAAAGCAAATGCTTTTTTCGGTACGCTGGGACTTGCCATGCGTTCCGGCCAGGTCGTCATCGGTGAGCCGAAGACCCGGATGCTGTTGTCCGGCGGGAAGGCGGCACTGGTTCTGATCGACGCGGCGGTCTCAGCGAATACAAAGAAAACGGTTCTTGACAAATGTCGTTTTTACGGCTGTCCCGCGGTAACTGTGGCGGAGGGATGCCTGGGAACGGCACTCGGACGTCCGGCATGCATCGTGGCCGGCGTACAAAAAGGCGGACTTGGTGATCTGCTTTACAAAAAGGTCGTGGAAAACAAATTCAATGAAATACAATTCGAACTCAACGACGGACAAACACAGGCAAAAATGTGAATTGTGGGGTGCAATTGCTGAATGGCGAAGAAAATTCAAGAATTAACCAAGGAACTCAGTCAGAAATCTGTTCAACTCTATGCGGACGTCACCAAAACGAAGAGTGCTGCCGAGAAGCTGCTGGCTGATCTGAAAAAGATCGAGACAGGCTTTGCACAGAAAGAAGAGGCGGCGATTGCCGAGCAGAAAATGCGGACAATCCAGGCAACCAAAGCGTGGACCATGCCGGATGATGTCGTTGAGGAGAAGCCGGCCGCGTCCTCAGAACCCGTGGCAGCCCCTGAGAAGGCCGATCCGGTCAGGGAGATGAAGACGCCTGCGGCTGAGACAAAGAATGAAAAGGCCGAGCATTTGCCCCTCGAGGAAAAAGCCGAGAAAACGGAGAAGGTGCAGCCCGAAGCAAAGGCAGCAGCTGAGAAACCGGTACAGGAAAACCGGACCTCTGAGCCTGCTGGTAAGGAACAGCCTGTAAAAGCCGCACAGCCGCAGGGGAATGTCCGTCCGGCCCAGGAGCAGCAGAGTCCGGCACAGCAGGGTCAGCAGACCCAGAGCCAGCCGCGTCAGGGTCAGGCCCAGCCCCGTCAGGGTCAGCAGGGTCAGGGATATCCGCGACAGGGACAGCAGGGCCAGGGATATCCGCGTCAGGGTCAGCAGGGCCAGGGATATCCGCGTCAGGGCCAGCAGGGTCAGGGTTTTGCGCCTCGTCAGGGGCAACAGGGTCAGGGCTTTGCACCGCGTCAGGGGCAGCAGGGTCAGGGCTTTGGCCGTCAGGGCCAGCAGGGTCAGGGCTTTGGCCGTCAGGGCCAGCAGGGTCAGGGTTTTGCGCCTCGTCAGGGACAGCAGGGCCAGGGCTTTGTGCCTCGTCAGGGACAGCAGGGTCAGGGATTCGGCCGGCCGGGTCAGCAGGGCCAGGGCTTTGCCCGTCAGGGGCAGCCGGGCCAGCAGGGCGGCATGAGGCCGGGAAACGGACCGCAGAACCGTCCGGCAGGGGCCAGGATGAAGTCCAAGGCGGCGGAACCGGATATCATTCCGTCCATCGAGAAGGAACGCGTTTCCAACTACGATCCCAACAAGAAGCTGCGTCAGCGGCAGCATGATCCTGAGCATCAGGTCACCAAGAACCGCAAACAGCTTGCGCGTGAGAGCGGTTACAGCGACATGGATGATGAAGTGGTGCGCGGCCGCAGGAAGAAGCAGACCAAGCAGGACAAGCAGCAGAAGATGGCGCCGATCAAGATTGAAACCGCGTTCATGACGGCGGAGACGATCACCGTGCGCGACCTGACGGAGCGTATCGGCAAGCCGGCCGGCGAGATCATCAAGAAGCTGATGCTCCTGGGCATCATGGCCACGATCAATCAGGAACTGGATTTTGATACCGCCTCTCTGGTCGCCTCTGAATTCGGCGTCACGCTGGAAATGAAGCTGGATAAGACGGCAGAGGATGCGCTCTCTGCGGAGAACACGGAGGATAAGGAAGAGGATCTCCAGCCGCGTCCGCCGGTCATTACCGTGATGGGTCACGTCGACCACGGCAAGACCTCGCTGCTTGACTATATCCGCAAGACCAAGGTAACCGACGGCGAGGCCGGCGGCATTACCCAGCACATCGGTGCCTATGTGGCTCAGGTCAACGGACGTCAGATCACGTTCCTGGATACCCCCGGCCACGAGGCGTTCACGGCCATGCGTGCCCGCGGCACACAGGCCACCGATATCGCCATCCTGGTGGTAGCGGCAGATGACGGCGTGATGCCGCAGACCATTGAGTCCATTCATCATGCCCGCGCGGCCAAGTGCCCGGTTATTGTGGCCATCAACAAGATCGACAAGCCGGGCGCTGATCCGGAGCAGGTCAAGCAGGGCCTGACGCAGTATGAGCTGATCCCCGAGGAGTGGGGCGGCGATACCATCATGGTTCCTGTTTCCGCCAAGACGGGCGAGGGCGTGGATGAACTTCTTGAGAATGTCCTGCTGCTGGCAGACATGCTGGAGCTGAAGGCTAATCCGGACAGAAAGGCCC
Source organism: Christensenella sp. UBA4263 (assembly GCA_002395225.1). Taxonomy (GTDB): domain Bacteria; phylum Bacillota; class Clostridia; order Christensenellales; family Aristaeellaceae; genus Ventricola. The sequence goes on along the minus strand of DGWH01000018.1, from coordinate 77,717 downwards.
GCGGCGTCATTATCGAGGCCAAGCTGGATCATTCCCGCGGCCCGGTCGCCACGGTTCTCGTGCAGAACGGCACGCTCAATGTGGGCGACATGGTCGTTTCCGGCAGCACCTATGGCCGTGTGCGCGCCATGACCAACAGCCGCGGCGAGCGCGTCAAGTCGGCAGGTCCCGCCACGCCGGTTGAGATTGTCGGATTCGGTGAGGTGCCGGATGCCGGCGAGGAGCTCATTGACGTTGAGGATGAAAAGCTGGCGCGTCAGGTCGTTCAGGAGCGTTCCGCCAAGGTGCGTGCCTCCATGGCCAAGAGCAGTTCGGCCTCTTCTCTGGAGGAGCTCTACAGTAAGCTGGCCGAGGGCGAAGTGAAGGATCTGAACATCATCATCAAGGCCGATGTTCAGGGCTCCGTGGAAGCGGTCAAGCAGTCGCTTGAAAAACTCAGCAATGACAAGGTCCATGTGAAGACCATTCACAGCGGTGTGGGCGGCGTGACGGAGAACGATGTCATGCTGGCCGGCATTGACGGGGCCATTATTATCGGATTCAATGTCCGTCCGGACGGAAAAGCCCGCGAGGCGGCTCAGCGCGATGGCATTGATATTCGTTATTACCGGATTATCTATCAGGCCATCGAGGATATCGAGAAGGCCATGAAGGGCTTGCTCTCACCGGAGTTCAAGGAGAATCTCCTCGGGCACGCGGAGGTCCGCAATGTGTTCAGAATCACCGGTGTCGGCACCATTGCCGGCTGCTATGTCACGGATGGAAAGATCCAGCGCAACGCGCAGGTCCGTCTGCTTCGTGACAATGTGGTTATCTTTGAGGGCAAGCTTTCCTCCCTGCAGCGCTTCAAGGATTCCGTCCGTGAGGTCTCGGAGGGATATGAGTGCGGCGTCGGTCTTGAGAACTATTCCGACATCAAGAACGGCGACGTGGTGGAATGCTTCCTGATGGAAGAGGTCAAGGTGGGTTAATGCCCCCCTGATAAAGAGGAAAACTGGCACGTTTGGAAAACAGACCGGACGTGCCTTTCTTTGAAAGGAACAGTATGTCAGTACAGCAGTTTGAACGGACAGACCGGATTGCATCGGAAATGATGCGGGAGGTGGAGAGGATTATCCGTGAGGAGGTACGTGACCCCAGAACGGACTGCCTGTTTTCCATTACACATGCCGAGGTGACCCGTGATCTGCGCTATGCGAAAATCTATGTAAGCGTGCTGGAAGAGGATAAGCGTCAGCCGATGATGAAGGCGCTCAAGAGTGCCGCCGGTTTCATCCGGCACGCCGTCGGACAGAGGATTCAGATGCGTTATACACCGGAACTGATTTTCTATCTGGATACCTCCATTGAATATGGTGTTCACATTGCAGAAATCCTGAATCAGGTGAACAAGGAGACAAAGGATGGCAATAGAGAGCAGTGATGTCTGGCTTCAGCAGCTGAAAAAGGGAAGATCTTTTCTTCTCATCTCCCACATAAGCCCGGACGGGGATACCATTGGCTCTGTTCTGGCTCTTCGTCTTGCCCTTCTGTCCCTGGGAAAAAAGGTCAGCATTGTCTGCGACGGGATGATTCCCGCCTTTATTCCTCCTCTTCCGGGTCTTGATGACTATCTGAAACCGGAGGAGGTAAAAGCGGGATATGATACGGCCATTGCGGTCGATGTCAGTTCCCCGGAATTGATGGGCAATTCAGCGCCGCTCTTTGAGGCGGCCGGTTGCCGGATGGTCATTGATCATCATGCGACAAATCCCGCCTTCGGGGACATTAACTGGATCCGGCGGGGAGAGTCAGCCTGCTGTCAGATTATCTATGATGCTGTCAGGGAACTGGGGATTGCGCTGAACCGGGAACTGGCGGAATGTCTTCTGCTGGGGCTTTCCACCGATACCGGCCATTTTCAGTACAGCAGCACGACTGCCCTGACAATGGAGACCGCCGCCGCCCTGGTCGACGCCGGGGCGGATATCAGCCGGCTGACCCGGTATCTTTACCGTTCACACAGCATGTCAAGAGTCCGGATGACAAAACTCGTTTATTCAAAAATGCATTTTGCCGACAATGAGCAGATCGGCATGGTCGAATTAACCATGGAAGATGTGGCGCAGACCGGAGCCTCAAAGGAAGACATGGAAGGCCTGGTCAATATACCGCTTGAAATCAGTGGTGTCCGGTTTGCCTTCCTGGCCAGCGAGCAGGAAAAAGGAATCAAAATCTCCCTTCGGGCAATGGAACCGGATACGGTTAACGATGTGGCAGTCCAATTCGGCGGCGGCGGGCATGCGCAGGCAGCCGGCTGTACCATTCGCGGACTTTCCCTGTATGAGGCGGCCGAAAAGGTCCTCCAGGCGATTGAGGCCAAACTATGAATGGATTTCTTGCCGTTCTGAAACCGCCCGGAATCACCTCCGCGGCAGTTGTCGGGAAGGTGAAGCACGCGCTGCCCAAAGGGACCCGGGTGGGTCATGCCGGAACCCTTGACCCGGCAGCGGCCGGCGTTCTGCCGGTGATGATCGGCCGGGCAACACGTCTGTTCGACTATACCACGGACAAAACGAAAGTGTATATTGCCGAGCTGGTTCCCGGAATTGAGACGGATACGCAGGATACCACTGGAACCGTCCTGCGCCGGGGACTAACTTTCTCGCAGGCGGAACTTGAGAGGGTATTGCCTTCGTTTATCGGGACGGTTGCCCAGATTCCGCCCATGTACTCCGCGCTGAAGCGGAATGGTCAGCGGCTGTATGAGCTGGCCAGAAAAGGGGAGTCGCTGGCACTTGAGGCCAGGAACGTTCAGATTGACGGGATTCGTGTCCTGTACAGCGAAGGCGACCACGTTTTTCTAGAAATCCGCTGCGGGCGGGGAACCTATATGCGGACGCTCTGTCATGACATCGGCCGGGCACTGGGAAGCTGTGCCTGTATGGGCATGCTGATCCGCACGCAGGCAGGTCCGTTTGCCATCGACGACTGTATCCCGGTTGAGCATCTGGATGCGGGGACGATTGAAAAAGCGCTTCTGCCCATGGATCTGCCGGTGAGGAGCTTTCCGCAGGTGGATGTGACCGGACAGATTTCCGAACGGCACTTGCGGGCGGGAATGCCCGTTGCCTGCGGGGAATCCTTTCCGGAAAATGAGCCTGTACGTCTTTACTGGCAGGGGCAGTTCTGCGGAATGGCCCGCCGGAAAGAAAATAAACTGACTTTTGACTGTATGCTCTTGGAGTGAAACATATTGAAGATTTATACACAGGAAGAGGAATGGGACGGCGGTGAGACGGCAGTTGCTTTCGGCATGTTTGACGGTGTTCATCTGGGACACCGCAAACTGATTGAAACAAACTGCCGGGAAGCAGAGAAACGCGGGCTGACCGGAATGGTTTTTACCTTTTCCAATCATCCGCTGAGCATTATCACCCCGGAACAGATTCCGCTGCAGATCAATACAACGGAGGAAAAAATCGCCGATCTTGAATCCTGCGGTGTATCTGCCGTCCTTCTGCGGCCATTTGACCGGGAATTTGCCGGTCTCAGTGCGGAGGCGTTTGTTGAGCGGATTGCCATAACACTTCATCCCCGGCTCTTTGTCATCGGCTTCAACTACACCTTTGGTGCACATGGATGCGGCAGGGCAGAGGATATGCAGCGGCTGGGCAAAAAGCTGGGAATTGACACCTGCATTGTCGACCGGGTGCAGCTGGCAGGGGATACCGTCTCCTCCAGCCGGATCCGCGCGGCGCTTGCAGAGGGCGAAATTGATCTGGCCAATACCATGCTGGGACGGCCGTACCGGATTTCCGGCGTCGTTGAAAGGGGAAAGCATCTGGGACGGACCCTGGGGTTTCCGACCGCGAACCTGTCTTTTCCGGATGGGAAAATCATTCCCCGATACGGCGTCTATGCCTGCATGGCCCGCATCGGAAAGGCCAGCTATCCGGCCGCGGTCAATGTCGGAAAACATCCGACGGTCCCGGACGGGAAGCCGACGATCGAGGCGTTTCTGCTGGATTATCCGGGCGACTCGCTCTATGATGAACACCTGACCCTGGAGTTCCGCTTTTTTATCCGGCCGGAGCGCCGGTTTGAATCACTGGACGCGCTCAGGGCGGAGGTGTTGGCCAACTGCGACGAGGCGGCACAGCTGCTGCGCAGTCAGGCCGTTTAAGGTTCGCGATCTTGCCTGCCGCAGCGCGGCAGGCTGTTCCATTTCAGTCTTTGACAGATGAAGAAAGTGAGAAGGAAAATGAAACGTGTAATTCTGGTATTCATGCTCCTGATGTGCCTCCTGGGAACTGCACTGGCGCTGCCGGAAATGGACCGCGCAGGAAATCCCATTGCCCTTAAGGAAAATCCGGAACGGATCGTCTCCATGGCGCCCTCCACCACGCGGGTGCTGACGGACCTGGGCCTTACGGATAAACTGGCTGCCATTGACACGTATTCCGCAGGCTATCAGCCGTCTCTGGCGAACCTTCCGCAGTTTGACATGATGACCCCGGACGTGGAAAAGCTGGCGGCACTTGATCCTGACCTAATCTTCATTACCGGGATGAGCCTTTCCGGCGGCACCAATCCGTATCAGGCCCTGCGGGACATGGGGATTCCCGTGGTGGAGATTCCCACCAGCAATTCCATTGAAGGCATCCTTCAGGATGTGGCGTTTATCGGGGAGTGCGTCGGCGCCGACACTGCGCCGCTGACCGCAGGTTTTGAGCCGATGCTCGACCGGATCAAAACCCTCCGGGAAACCATTGAAACGAAAAAGACCGTGGCCATTGAGGTAGCGGCACTTCCGTACCTCTGTTACGCAGGCGGCGAAACCTACCTGGATGAAATGATCACCCTCATCGGGGCGGAAAATGCGTATCATAACCGGGAGGCATGGGCATCCGTGACCGAAGAGGAAGCGGTTGCCGCCAATCCGGATGTGCTTGTGACGGTCATCAGCTATCTGCCGGATCCGGTTGCCGAAATCCTCGGGCGGAAAGGCTGGGAGAACATGAACGCCATCAAGAACAAAGATGTTTACCTCCTCAATGAGGAGGCGGCCAATCAGCCGAACCATCACATTCTTGAAGCGCTCATTGAACTGGCCAAAGCCGTTTATCCGACGGTTTACGCCGATCTCACTCTGGAGAATCTGAAGTGAGTCCTTCGGCTTCTGTCCATCGGATGTGAACGTTCATGGTCTTGTGAGGAAAGACATGGGAATCAAGCGAATCATCCAGCATCTCAAAATACCGGCGGCAGTTTCTGCCGCTGTTTTCTGTCTGTTTCTGGGAATGGTGTCCGGCAGTGTGGACATCTCGCCGGGGGATATTCTGGCCATCATCCGCAGTCATCTGCTGTCAGTCCCTCTGCCTGAGGAAATCTCGCGCAATACCGCCTCGATTCTCTGGAATCTGCGGATGCCGCGGGCGGTGATGGCCTTTCTGGTGGGCGCCGCACTGTCCATGAGCGGCACGGTCATGCAGAGCGTGCTGAGAAACCCGCTGGCCTCAAGTTTTACCCTGGGGGTTTCCTCCGGTGCCTCCCTCAGCGCGGCGCTGGCCATTCTGACCGGATTTACGCTGCCGTTTCTGGGACAGAACACGGTGGTCCTGTGCGGATTTCTGGGCGGTCTTCTGACGGTCTTCCTGGCCATGATGATTGCGCAGCATTTTGACCGGAACTTCGGAAACACCACCGTGATCCTGACCGGCATGGTCCTCTCCCTGTTTGTCAACGCCCTGCTGACACTGGTGACCTCCTTCTCTCATGAACATCTGCAGCAGGTGGTTTTCTGGCAGATGGGGAGCTTTTCCGGACAGAACTGGGGCAACTGTGCCGTCATGGCTCTGATGACGCCCGTTCTCATGCTCTGCCTGATGCATTACGGCAGTGAAATGGACCTGATGACGTTCGGGGAAGAGCAGGCGCTGTCAGCCGGGGTGGACATGCGGAAAACCCGGATCATTCTGATTGCCGTTTCCGCCCTGCTCACCGGTGCATCCGTATCCTTTGCCGGCGTTATCGGCTTTGTGGACCTGATTGCCCCGCATGTGGTCCGGCGCATCTTTGGCAGCCGGCATGCACTGGTAATCCCCATGAGTGCGCTCCTGGGCGGTGCCTTTATGGTGCTTGCCGACCTGATCGCCAGAACCATCGTGTCCCCGCGGGAACTGCCCATTGGTGCGGTCACCGCGCTGATTGGCGCTCCGTTTTTTGCCTTCATCTTTTTCAGCCGCAGACAGGGCTGACAAATGCCGTGAACGGGAGGAAACTGCCATTTTAGAACTGATCAATGTGTCTGCCGGATACGGCAGCCGGAAGGTACTTGAAAACATCAGCTGCCGCTTTGAACCCGGCAGCTGTACCTGTGTTCTGGGCCCCAACGGATGCGGCAAAACAACGCTGCTGCGGGCAATGGCCGGCCTGATCCCGCATCAGGGCAGGATTCTCCTGAACGGAACGGATGTGATGAACATCCGGCGTCTGGATCTTGCGGGCCGGATTGCCCTCATGAGTCAGCTCAATGATCTGTATTTTTCCTACTCGGTTTATGATACGGTCATGCTGGGCCGATACAGAAAGATGCGGGGACACCTGTTTTCCGTTCCGTCGGCATCGGACAGGGAAGCCGTTGAGCAGGCCCTCCGGATGACCGGCCTGGAGGAATTGCGGGACCGCCAGATCGATACACTGTCCGGCGGTCAGCGCCAGCGGGTCTTCCTGGCCAGAACGTTCGTGCAGGACCCGGAAATCATCCTGCTGGATGAGCCCACCAATCATCTGGATGTGCGGTATCAGGTGGAGCTGATAGACCATCTGCGCCGGTGGAGCCGGCAGGGAAACCGGACGGTCATCGGGGTCATGCATGATGTGAATCTGGCTCTTCGCCTCAGCCAGAATGTCCTGTTTATGAAGGACGGGCAGATATGCCGGCAGGGACTGTTCCATCAGGTGGCAGACCGGGCCTTTCTTAAGGATATTTACGGCATGGATATTGCCCGATTCATGCAGGAATCCCTTGAAAACTGGACGATTTCATAGAGCAGCGGAACAGAAACGCCGTACGTTTCTGAGTGTGTTCCTGCAAAGAGATGCAGGAAGCATGATTGACAGTACAAACAGAAAAGATGTAGGATACATCCAATCTCTATGTACTGGGAATATCGGCCTGGGAATTTCTCAGTGTCGAATTACCGGAAGTGCTGTTGCAGTTCATCCTGACGGTTCTGCTTGGCACAGCGCCTGCCGTTGCCTGTGCAAGGCTCATTCTGCTCGGGATGAGCGCTCCCTCGCAGGAATACGTGCTGATCAATCCTCCGTTTCTCCTGTGTATCTCGGCGATTGTGGTTGCTCTTTATCTGGGAATCGGCGTTCTGGTCACCATGGGAGCAATCCGCCGCATGGACTATCTGAAGTACCTGAGCGAAAGATAGGCAATTAAGTCCGGGAAAACAACGGAGCGGAGGGAAGGTTTCCCCGGAAGGAACGAAACTGGCACTGACGGTCGTTATTTCCATACAGCCCGGATTTTCTGTTCCCGTTTCGGGGACAGCTGATCTGAGCAGATCAAATGCAGCAATCAAAAACCAACATTGGAACCCACAGGGCGGAGGAATGAATATGAAGAAAGTCATTGCATCTGTTGTCTCTTTCATCCTGATACTCTCATTGACGCTCTGTATATCTGCGGAAGAACAGCACAGGGAAGGCAGTGACGGGGTTACATACACGTATGCCGAACATCCTCTTGAGAGAAATGGCATTGCGCTCCACCTTGACTGTATGAAGGTCGGAGATAACGCAATGGAGAGGAACATCCTTCTGATTCATGGCGTCACCTATTCTTCACATGAGTTTGATGTGGTTTATGAAGATTACAGCCTTGTCCGTTTTCTTGCGCGGGCTGGCTATGCCGTTTGGCGTCTGGATATTGCCGGATTTGGTCAGTCAGGGGAAGTGGAGGATGGCTATCTTCCTGATTCTGACTATGCGGCAGAGGACATTCATGCCGCTGTAGAGAAGATCTGTGAGATATCCGGACAGGAAAAGATCGATCTGCTGGGATGGAGCTGGGGAACCGTGACCACTTCCCGGTTTGCCGTGGACCATCCTGAGCATATCAGTCATCTTGTGCTTTATGCACCGATTTTAAGCGGCCTTGGAAAGGCGGATGTCACGGAGCCTTTTCACCATAATACCTGGGAACATGCCGCAGATGATTTTCAGAAACGGGAAGATGGATCGTTTGATTATTCGATTGCAGACCCGGTTGTCATTGAACTGCTCTGTTCAGGTTCCTGGCACTATGACCGGGAATCCAGTCCGAACGGCGGCAGGCGCGATCTTTGCGTCGATACAGCACAGTCCCTGATTGATCTTGGAAGCATTCCCGTCCCGACGCTTGTCATATGTGGGGATCAGGATCCTTATCTTGATTATGACCGGGTAAATACGGTGCTGGATTTCCTGCCTGCCGGGTCAACGCTTGAGGTCATCGAAGGGGCATCCCATGTGGCCTTTCTGGAAAAGCCCTATCACCGTGATTTCCAGGAAAGGCTGATGCGGTTTCTTAACGGTCAGAGGACAGAGACAGCCGGAACCTGAACCTTTGCCCGGCTGATTTTGCCTGAAGAATGCGGAAGAATTTCGGAAATTCAGCGAAAAGTCGTTACTTTGCTGTTTACAAACAGGGCTTTCCATGTTAGAATACCGTCCGGTCGTAACCACCTGCTCAGAAAAACGATACTCCAAACGTTTTCCGGGCTTCTGGCGTTTGACACAAGAATAATTGGAGGAAAACAAAAATGGCTATCACTAAAGCTGAAAAAGAAGCAATTGTCAGCACTTACGGCAGACACGAGGGTGACACTGGTTCCCCCGAGGTACAGATTGCGCTTCTTACGAAACGTATCAACGATCTGAATGCTCATCTGAAGGAGCATCCGAAGGATCATCATTCCCATCGCGGCCTTCTCCTGATGGTTGGTCAGCGTCGTGGCATGCTTGATTATCTCAAGAAGATCGACATTGAGCGTTATCGTACTCTGGTAGCAAAACTGGGTCTGCGCAAGTAAGCTCAGGTTTACTTTTGGGCGCTTATTCCCAGATGAGCCGTCGTTTGGGACAGACCAAATGACGGCTTTTTGATCGGATTAGAGGGTTCTTTTCCGAGGTTAGTGTGGCAGGTAGTATTGAAAGGAGTTTCTAGGTTCATGGAAAGGGTTTATACGACTGAACTGGGTGGTCGTGTTTTGTCGATGGAATTCGGCAAGTACTGCGGTCAGGCCAATGGGTCTGTCATCGTTCGTCTTGGCGATACCGTTGTGATGGTCAATGTGACTGCGGCGGATCAGCCGCGTGAGGGGCAGGACTTTTTCCCGCTCAGTGTTGATTTTGAAGAGAAAATGTATGCGGTCGGCAAGCTGCCCGGCGGATTCATCAAGCGTGAGGGCCGTCCTTCCGAGAAGGCTACCCTGACTGCCCGTCTGATCGACCGTCCTCTGCGTCCTCTGTTCAACAAGGGAATGCGGAATGATGTTCAGGTTGTCTGTACCGTTCTGTCCTGTGAGATGGATGTTCCGCCAGAAATCCCGGCAATGCTCGGCGCCTCTGCCGCTATTGCGGTCAGTGATATTCCCTGGGCCGGCCCGATTGGTGCCGTGGCTGTGGGGCTTGTCGACGGCGAAATTGTCATCAACCCGGATGTGGCACAGCGTGCCGTCTCCAAACTGGCCCTGACCGTTGCCGGAACCGATGAGGCAGTCCTCATGGTAGAAGCCGGCGCCAAGGAGATCAGCGAGGACGATATGCTGCGTGCCATCCTGACCGGTCACGAGGAGATCAAGAAACTGGTTGCTTTCCAGAAACAGATCGTCAGCGAGATCGGCAAGGAAAAGAAGGATTTCCCGGTCTTTGAGACAGGGGAGGACATCAAGGAAGCGGTTCATCGTGATTTCCTTGAGCGCACCGAATGGGCGTTCGAGGCATATGACCGGCATGAGCGCGGCGACCGCGAGACCATTATCACGAATGAAGCACACGAGAAGTATGCGGAAATTTATGCAGACCGCATGGCCGAAGTGGACGATGCGCTGTACTATCTTGAGAAAGAGGTTATGCGGCGCAAGATCATTGACAAGGGAATTCGCCCGGACGGCCGCGGCATGACCGATATCCGTCCGATCTGGTCCGAGGTTTCCGTCCTGCCGCGTGTCCATGGCTCCGGTGTCTTTACCCGCGGTGAGACGCAGGTCATGTCCATTGCTACCCTGGCTCCGGTCAGCGAGGCACAGGTCATTGAGGGCCTCGGTGAGGAAACCAGCGAGCGGTATATGCACAATTACAACATGCCGCCGTATGCCTCCGGTGAGGCCGGAAGGCTGAAGAGCCCCGGACGCCGTGAAATTGGTCATGGTGCTCTGGCCAAGCGGGCACTGTTGCCGGTTATCCCCCCGGTAGATGAGTTCCCGTATGCCATCCGCGTGGTCAGTGAGGTTCTCTCCTCCAACGGTTCAACCTCTCAGGCTTCTGTCTGCGGCTCCACGCTTGCCCTGATGGATGCCGGCGTGCCGATCACGGCGCCTGTTGCCGGTGTTGCCATGGGCCTGATCAAGGATACGGAGACCGGAAAGGTTGCCGTGCTGACCGATATTCAGGGCCTTGAGGACTTCCTGGGCGACATGGACTTCAAGGTTGCCGGCACCATGAACGGCATCACCGCCATTCAGATGGATATCAAGATCAAGGGAATTGACGAGCCGATTCTCCGTCAGGCGCTCTCTCAGGCACTGGATGGACGTCTGTTCATTCTTGGAAAGATGCTTGAGACCATTCCGGAGCCGCGCAAGTCGCTGTCCAAGTATGCACCGAAGATCATCAACTTCATGATCAATCCGGACAAGATCCGTGAGGTTATCGGACCTGGCGGAAAGATGATCAACAAGATCATTGAGGAGACCGGTGTTAAGATCGACCTCGAGGATGACGGCAATGTTTACATCGCCACGGCCGATGAGGAAGCTGCCCGGAAGGCCAGACGCATTATCGAGGGAATTGCCAAGGATGTGGAGGTCGGCGAGGTTTATACCGGCAAAGTTGTCCGCATGATGAACTTTGGCGTATTTGTCGAGCTGCTGCCCGGCAAGGACGGCATGGTACACATCTCCAAGCTGTCGGATCATCGGGTGGAGAAGTGCGAGGACGTGGTCAAGATCGGCGACGAACTCGAGGTTCGGGTTACCGAGATCGACGCACAGGGCAGAATCAATCTGGTCCGCAATGACATTGATTATTCCGCCGTTCCGGAGACGCCGCGCAGGGCACCCGGCCAGCGTCCGCCGCGCCGTGACAGCAATCGCCGCTGATTCGGCACGAAGAGACCGGAATCGTTTCAGTGAGACAGAGAAAGGCTGCGGCTTCGCCGCAGCTTTTTCGGTCATAGGACAATTGGGCCTGCCGCACAGCGGCAGTATGCCAAAACGGAGCACCGGTAAAAATGCGGTGCCGAAAGTCCCTGATGCTCGAAAACTCGCACGACAATCAAATAAAGAGACCAAGTGTTGACTCGTAAAAGGAGTATGAATGGATATATTCAAGAATTCTGCACGCGTGGCCACACTGAGCAACGGAATTCGGGTGGTCGGTGAATGCATTCCTTATTTTCCTTCGGCTACCGTCGGGGTATGGATCGGTGCCGGCTCCGGGTTTGAGACACCGGAGACGAACGGCCTGTCGCATTTCATTGAACACATGCTCTTCAAGAGCACTGAAAACCGTTCCATCCTGGATATTGCCAAGGAAATTGATTACCTGGGCGGCAATGTCAATGCCTTTACTTCAAAGGAATGCACCTGCTATTATGCCAAGGTCATTGAGGAGCACCTGCCCCGGGTGATGGCCCTGTTCAGCGACATCCTGATGTGCTGCCGCTTTGAACCCGAGGAACTCGAACGGGAGCGCGGCGTCATTCTTGAGGAAATTGCCATGAGTGCGGATACACCGGATGACACGGTTCTTGAACTGCTGTCAGAAGCCTATTTTGGCGAACATCCGCTGGGCCTCCCGATTCTGGGTTTTGCGGACAAGATTGCAACGGTGAGCCGGGAGGAAATCCTGGATTACAAGGCCAAAAACTACCGTCCGGACAACATTGTCATCTCAATTTCCGGCATGTTTGACTTTGATGCCTTCGTGGAACTGTGCGAGAAGCTCTTTGGCAGCCTCAAGGCCAGGGAACATAGCGCCAGCGTTCCGAATCTGGAAGAACCGGCCTATAAGGCCATCATCCGCGAAAAAGACATCGAACAGGTGCACATCGCACAGGCCTGGCCGGGGGTCGGGCATAAAGACAAGCGTCTGTATCCGCTGTCCGTTGCCTGCAATCTGCTGGGCGGCGGAAATGCCTCCCGTCTGTTCCAGAAAATCCGTGAGGAAATGGGTGCCGCCTATTCGGTCTATTCCTATCCGTCAGTGTACGCCAGACTGGGATCCATCGTCGTTTACGCGGCCACCAGCCCGGAAAATGCGCAGAAAGTCTCGCATGCCCTTCATGAGGAAATTCACCGGATGATCGACACGCTGGATCCCACCGAATTTGAAATGTCGAAAGAGCAGATGCGCGTCTCGTTTATTCTGGGAATTGAAAACGGATTTACCCGCATGTCCGCTCTGGGCCGGGGAATTCTGCTGAACAACGAACTCCAGGAACCCAGAGAGGTGATGGACCGCATGAGCGCCGTAACCTTTGAACAGGTCCGGGAGGAAATTGCACGGACCTTCTCGGGCAAATACGCGGTGGCCGCCGTCGGGCAGAATGTTGAAGATCTGCTCCTGTAACGCTGCCCTGTGAAGTGGGCGGAAATGGGGCGCCGCCGCGGGAAAATTTGATTTTAAAAAAATAGTTGTTGACGAAACCAGCGCATTACGATATAATATCCGTCGTGGAGTTCTGTCATCTACACAATCAGACAGGTTTCTATGAAGCTTAATTCGAGGGGAGGGATAACGATGTCTGAGATCCGTGTTCGTGAGAACGAATCCCTCGAGAGCGCTCTGAGAAGATTCAAGCGTCAATGCGCGCGTTCGGGAGTGATTGCTGAGGTCCGCAAGAGGGAACATTATGAAAAGCCCAGCGTAAAGCGCAAGAAAAAGGCCGAAGCTGCTCGCAAGCGTAAGTATTAATGTTACCCAGCTCACCCCATCTTTGGATGGGGTGATTCTTTTTTTACACCATTTGAGAGCAGACATGGACTGCTCCTGTCATATAAACACATTTCCCGCTGCCACTGGCGGGTTCATATAAAGAACGAGGAGGAAAGCCTGTGAAACTTGCACTGCTGCTGTATCCGCATCAGAATATCCGTTATCGGGCATCGCTGCTGCAGATTGCGCTGGAGGAAACCAGACTGGTATTTGACACATTGGAAACTCCGACGGACATTCATCCCGAGGAAATCGGCGGAGCGCAATTCCTGATCTGTCAGCCGGATCGTCCGCTGTCCCGGCGGGAACTGGGGTTATTAGGACATCTTTCCTCCGTGTACATGATTTTTGAGGCCAGAGATGAGGCACTGCTGCCGCTCCCGGCACAGCGGCCGGATTATATCGGCGCGGATCTTCCGTATCTTCTCAAGTACAAGGGCAAAACCAACGAGATGTTTACGGACAGCATGCTGACCATGGCGCTGGCTGCCAGTACATTCAGCCGGAATTATGATGCCCAGCTGAATGTCCTTGATCCGCTGGCGGGAAAGGGTACGACACTGCTGCTGGCCCTCCGCCGCGGATACCACGGAATCGGAATCGAGATCAGCAAAAGCAGTATCGAGGAGCTGGCCGGATATATGAACCGGTACTTTGAATTTCATCGGATGAAATACAAATATCAGAAATCCTCCCTGACCGTGTACGGCAAAAACGGCGGCACCCAGCACAAGTGGGTCTTTTCTGACTCGGCGGATCATTTCAAGGACGGAGATACCCGTTCCCTGCGCATGATCTGCGGGGATACACGGAATACAGAGGCTTTCCTGAAAACGGAGAGTGTTCATCTGCTGATCACGGATCTGCCATACGGCGTGCAGATGGGGACCGCGGGAAAGCAGGACGGCATTCTCGGAACCGTATCCGCCGCGCTGCCCGGATGGTACAGCGTACTCAAAACGGGCGGGGCCCTGTGTATGAGCTTTAATACCCATACGATCCGGCGGGAGCAGCTGACCGGACGGCTGGCGGAATGCGGCTTTTCCATTGTCGAAACAGGTTCACTGGCACACTGGGTCGAACAGGCGATTGAACGCGACCTGATCATAGCAAGGAAGGGATGACAAACGTGGAAAGCGGAACACCGGAGAGGACCGTTTCCGATAACCGGCCGATGACCGTTGCGTTTCAGACGTTCGGCTGCAAGGTGAATCAGTATGATACCCAGGCCATGCGGGAACTGTTTCTGGCGGCGGGCTACCGGGAGGTTTCTTTTGATTCACCGGCGGATGTCTATCTGATCAACACCTGCACCGTGACCGGGACAGGGGATAAGAAGAGCCTGAATGCCATCCGCAGGGTACAAAAGCAGAACCCGGCGGGAGCCATTATCGTTGCCGGATGCCTGTCACAGCGGGAGCCGGAGAAAATTGCGGAAATGAGCGGGGTGCGGCTGGTTCTGGGAACGCAGCACCGCCATGAAGTGGTACACCTGCTTGAGGAAGCCGTCCGGGAGGAGAAGACCATTCTGGCTGTCAGCCAGAAAATCGAACGGATCTTTGAAAATACACCGATTCATACCAATGAAGGACATACACGTGCGGTCCTGAAAATCCAGGAAGGGTGCAATCGTTTCTGTACCTACTGCATCATTCCCATGGTGAGAGGGCCGATCCGGTCCAGACCGGCAGAGCAGATTCGGGAAGAAGCGGCTGTCCTGGCCGGAAACGGGTTTAAAGAGATCGTTCTGACCGGCATTCACCTGACCAGTTACGGACTGGATCTGGGAAAAGGCAACACGCTCCTTGATGCCATCCGTGCCGTTGAATCCGTGGAGGGCATTGAGCGGATTCGTCTGGGTTCACTGGAACCGGTCATTATCACGAAAGAGTTTGTGGACGCCCTGGAACAATTGCCAAAAGTCTGCCGTCAGTTTCATCTGGCACTGCAGAGCGGAAGCAACCCGATTCTTGAGCGGATGCACCGGCGCTATACAAAGGAATCCTTCCTTGCCGCCTGTGATCTTCTTCGTTCCCGCTTTCCTGACTGTGCCATTACCACGGATGTCATGTGCGGTTTCCCCGGTGAAACAGAGGCACTGTTTGAGGAGACGAAGGAAACCTGCGCCCGTGCCGGATTTACCAGAATGCATGTGTTCCCATATTCGGAACGGGAAGGAACGCCGGCCGCCACCATGGATGGGTGCGTTCCCGTTCATGTGCGTCAGGCGAGAGCGCTTGAGCTGATTGCGCTTGGCGATACCCTCAAAAACGAAGCCGGAAAGCGGATGATTCACAAAAAAGAAAAAGTTCTGGTCGAAACGGTGCAAAAAGACGGTCTGGTGGGTTATACAGATTCCTATTTTCGGTGTATAATAGACGAAGGGCTGTCGCCGGACCGGGATTATACCGGTCAGATTGTCGACGTCATCATTACCGGCCTTTCAGGGGACACACTGAGGGCCAGAGAAATACGGTAATCCCAGACAAATGGCCCAGAGCAGCCTGCTCGGGAGACGGTGGTCTCCGGGGAAGACAGCTGCGGCCATGAACGAATACAATTTTCAACAATTAACGGAGGAAAAAAACGATGGACGATTGTCTGTTTTGCAAAATTGCTGAGGGAAAGATTCCCAGCACCAAGGTTTACGAGGATGAGATGGTTTTTGCTTTCCGGGATATTAATCCTCAGGCGCCGGTACATATTTTGCTGATTCCCAAAAAGCATATCAGCGGATGGTCGGCTGTCACGGGGGAGAGCGATGCTCTTCTGGCTCATCTGATGCGGACGGCTGCCGTCATTGCCGAAAGGGAAGGACTGCAGGAGGATGGATACCGTATTGTTTCCAACTGTGGGAAAAACGCATGCCAGAGCGTCATGCATCTGCATCTGCATATTCTGGGCGGTGAATTAATGTCCGGAAAAATGGCCTGACAGGTCCTGCAGGAAAAAGCGATTCTTAACAGGAAAGAATACGGCTTATCTTCAGCACTGGTTGAGGGGGTACGATTTTGGCGGTAAAGCGAAAGAAGAAGACCTTGTTCCGTATTGAGCACTGGCACAAGGTTGCTGCACTTCTGATGCTGTTTGATGTATTTGCCGTAAATTTTGCGTATTTTTTAGCGTTGATGCTGCGGCATGAGATGAACTTCGCAGCGATCGATGCCGAATATATCGATACCTGGGTCCGTTTTTCACCCATCTATACCGTTTTCTGTATTGTTCTTTTCTGCGTCCTCCGGCTTTATCAGAGCCTCTGGCGCTTTGCAAGCTATTACGAGCTGGCATGGATAACCATTGCAAACGGTATTTCCTCGGCGTTCCATCTTTCCATGGTATGGCTGTTCTATGACCGGATGCCGATTTCCTATTATGTAATGGGGACGTTTTTTCAGTACCTGTTCATGCTGGGAGCGCGGTTTGCCTATCGGTTCTATCTGATGGAAAAGACGCCGAGGGAAAAAGCGATGGTCAAGGCGGCGCCGAGGATTCTTCTGGTGGGTGCCGGAAACGCCGGTCAGATGATCCTGCGGGATCTCCATAAGGCAAAGGAGATCAACGGAAAAGTCTGCTGCATTATTGACGATAATCCGAACAAATGGCACCGGTACATCGACGGTGTGCCGATTGTCGGAGGCCGGGACAAAATCCCGGCAATGGTCAAAAAATACAGCGTCAGCAAAATTTATGTGGCGATTCCCAGCGCATCTGAACCGGAACGCCGTAAAGTCCTGAAGATCTGTCAGGAAACCGGATGTGAACTGAAAAACCTTCCGGGAATGTTCCAGCTGATGAACGGGGACATCACCATCGCGGCAATGAAGGATGTATCCATTGAGGAACTGCTGGGCAGGGATCCCATCCGCAGTGACCTGACAGAGGTGTATCGGTTCATCAACGGAAAGACGATTCTGGTGACCGGCGGGGGCGGAAGCATTGGCTCTGAACTCTGCCGGCAGATTGCACTGCATCATCCGAAGAAACTGATTATTTTTGATGTCTATGAAAACAATGCCTATGAAATTGAACAGGAACTGAGGCGAAAACATCCCGAGGTCAATCTGGTTGTGCTGATCGGTTCTGTCCGTGACAGCCGTCGCATCAATCAGGTGTTTGAACAGTACAAGCCGGACATCGTCTATCATGCCGCAGCCCATAAGCATGTTCCGCTGATGGAGGAGAGTCCGTGCGAGGCCATTAAGAACAATGCAATCGGAACATACAAAACCGCCTATGCGGCCATGCTGAACCACTGCGGACGGTTCATCCTGATCAGCACGGACAAAGCCGTGAATCCGACAAACGTCATGGGGGCCAGCAAACGGATCTGTGAGATGATCATTCAGACATTTGACTATATGATCCGGACGCATCAGGAAAAACAGATGCCGCAGCTGCAGCAGCATGCTGAGGAAACCAGGCCGATACCGGAGGGATTTGTCGGGACGACTCGGTTTGTTGCCGTACGCTTTGGAAATGTTCTGGGGTCAAACGGCTCTGTCATTCCGCTTTTCAGAAAACAGATTGAAGACGGCGGACCGGTGACGGTGACGCACCCGGAAATCATCCGCTATTTTATGACGATTCCTGAGGCGGTCAGTCTGGTCATGCAGGCCGGCGTGATGGCCAAAGGCTCCGAAATCTTTATTTTGGACATGGGACAGCCGGTAAAGATCGATACCCTGGCCAGAAACCTGATCAAATTGTCCGGATTCAGACCGGATCAGGATATCAAGATTGTCTATACCGGCCTGCGTCCCGGCGAAAAACTCTATGAAGAGAAGCTGATGGAGGAGGAAGGCCTCCAGAAGACGAGCAACAACCTCATTCATATCGGGAAACCCATCCCGTTTGATCATGACCGTTTTCTCGTGATTCTGGATGAACTCATGCACGCTGCCTATAACGAGGAGGAAACCGTCCTGATGAATCTCATTCGTGAGGCGGTTCCGACTTATCGTCCTGCGTCAGAAATCCGTACCTACCAGATGCTCCATGAAACAGTGCCTCCGGGGAGAACGGGGATGAATGCAAATCACTGAGGGCACGGATGAACTTCATTCAGAGACAACCCTGGCTACGCCATAACCCCCACTTTTCTGCAAGTGGGGGTTATCTTCATAAAGGAGAATAAACGGATGAAGCAGTTTAATACGACAGGTGTGTGCATTCCTTCAAAACACTATATGGCAGATCTTTCCGAAAGAATTGCTGAGATACAAAAGCTCGTCGATGACGGGAAATACGTTACCATCAATCGTGGGAGGCAATATGGAAAGACAACTACGCTGGATGGGCTGGGGAAAGTGCTGAGCGAGAAGTTTATTCTTCTTAACCTGGATTTTCAGGACATCAGTGATGCGGTTTTCAAAACAGGAGGATATATGCTCAGTTTCAGCTTCAACAAACACAAAGAAACCGGAGTATACGATGTAAAGTTTGGTGACAAGCTTCTTATTGAAGGCATCGTATAGTACTGCAGCGCGGATGCATCCACTGAAACAAGCCAGGGGAGCAGGGGTTATCTCATTGAAGGATCCGCTGTTTTTGCTTTCAGCAGGAATGGGGATCCTTCAGTCCTTTGCCGAAAAATGTTCAAATTGCATAAATTAATGCATTAAAATTTGATGTTGACATTTTAATGGAACACTGTTATAATCCCTAACTGTTGAGCGGCAACGCCAAAGTGGCTCAGTCGGTAGAGCAGCGGTTTCGTAAACCGCAGGTCAAGGGTTCGAGTCCCTTCTTTGGCTCTTTAACGAGGTGTAGCGCAGCTTGGTAGCGCGTTTGGTTCGGGACCAAAAAGTCGCAGGTTCAAATCCTGTCACCTCGACTTGTGGAAGCTTTGTAAATCAAAGCTTCCATTTTTCTTTCTCTCCTGTTTTTTTGGCAAATGTAGAGTACTGGCAGAGATTCTGCGAGATACTGAACCGGAATTGCTGCAAACAAAGCCGTCCCATTAGACAGTCCTGTTTGCACCTGTGATCCCTGACAGCTGCAGATTTCAGCTCTGTCATTCCGGCTTGAAATGTCCGTATCGTTTGATTCTGACGTTTTGATATAAAGCGCATGAAAGTTTCCGAGGCTGCAGGGCAGTCTTTCGGGACACGTCCGATCAATCGCTTTTTGTACTATTTTTTAATCAAAGGAGAACAGACAACCATGAAAAACAACGCAAAGAAACTGATCCTTCTGGCACTGGCAGTCCTGATGCTTTTCACGCTCTCAGCCTGCAGCTTCTCCAGCTCCTCTTCCTTCAGCGTTTCAACCAGTGTAACGGATGAAAACGGAGAGACGAAGACCAACACCGTCACCTCCAATGTTGGCGCCGAGGCCGGTCCGGATGGGGTAAAGGTCACAAACGAGACCACCACCACCAAATAATCCGGATTTCCGGATGCTTTTCGGACAGCATTCTGTCTGTCAGATATGAACACGTTCGGGTCTGATCAGTGCGTTCAATTGCATTGAAACTGCCTGTTTTGTGAAAAGGGTGAGCAATGGCTCATCCTTTTTTTCATGGGAGGCCGGTTTAGCTGCTGGGGGGCAGGCCGTGCAGACGATCGATTCTTTTCGGACAGTGTACGCCGGAAGATCAAAAAAACAGTAAAACTGCGCTATTGCTAAAACCCGGAATTCATGATAGTATCACATAGATTTGTTTTCAGTTTCAGAATCCTTTCTTCTCGGGCTGAAACGAGTCACTTTCATTAAACATACGGGAGAATGGTATTCATGGATGACAGAAATATTAATGGTCTGTATGAACTCATCTTCAAGTCAGAAATGGCGGAGCCGAGCATCCGTGACTTTTACGATAAGCTTCAGCCCAATATCGCACAATTTGCCACCCAGCTTTACATTGCACGAATCGATTTCCGTGTAGAGACCGAACCAAATGTTTATGAGGTTCGAGGAAAAGCGGATACGTTTACCAACTTCTATCACGATGAGGTAGACGGAATTGAGTCGGCAATGAAGCTTGAATATCCAGCCCTCAGTTTCACCAAAGGAACCGCCACTGTTTTTCCCTGGAAAGGACACATCTGGACAGAGGAAGAAAAAAAACAGATTGAAGCGGTTTTGAAGCTGATCAACATTTCCCTCAGCCGGTGTAATATGATCCGCTATCAGCAGGAAGCCCCGTATATTGACCTCCTGACCGGACTGGTCAACAACGAGGGAATCATTCGTTTCGGAAAGCGGCTCCAGCGGAACGTCAAGATGAGTGATTATGCCGGGCTGTTTATCAATCTGAAAAACTTTAAAGTCCTGAATCAGCAGCTGTCACAGCCTGGTGCAAATGCGGTCATGAAGGAATATGCCCTTCGTCTGAACAACTTTCTTGACACACGCAAGGAAAGCGTGGCCCGTCTTGGCGGCGATAATTTCTTTGCGCTGATCCGGAAAGCGCATATGGAAGAATTCATGGCTCTGGCAATGAATATGTCCCTTACCACGATGAACGAGGGGCAGAAAGTCCTGGTGAACGTCCGTTCCAGAGTCGGGGTCTACCTGGCGCGCGAAAAAGATACCATTGACATCATTCTGAATAATGCCAACTTTGCCTTCCAGAGAGCCAAGCGTGCCCAGCAGACCGTCTCGTATTTCGATGAAGAGCTCATGAATGAAACCATGCGGGCAAAGAAAGTCTCCATGATCATTCCCGACGCCATCGAAAAAGGCGAGTTTCTTCCGCTTTATCAGCCGAAAGTGCGTGCAAGCAACAGCCGTCTGTACGGCTGCGAGGCCCTGTGCCGCTGGAATCATGACGGGCGGATGGTTTCGCCGGGGGAGTTTATTCCCATCGCTGAGATGACCGGACTGATTTCAAGCCTTGATCAGTATATGCTTGAATGTGTCTGCCGGGATATTCGCGCCTGGCTGGATGCGGGGATTGAGCCGGTGCCGGTTTCCGTGAACTTTTCGCAGCAGGATTTTTATGATGAACAGCTGATTCATAAAACCCTGGATACCATCAACCGGTACAACGTGGACGGCAAATACCTGGAAATTGAAATCACGGAATCCTGTTTTCATGAGAACTACGCTGCCCTTGAGGATTTTGTCAAGATCATGCATGAAAACGGAATCAGGGTTTCACTGGATGACTTTGGCACCGGATATTCCTCTCTCAGCATGTTTAAGAACCTTGAACTGGATGTCATTAAACTCGATAAGAGTTTCTTTGATGATCTGGATGAAAAGGGGGATACGGACCGGGTCATTCTTGAGAGCATCTCAAAGATGATCAACCGCCTCAACAAGATTTCGGTTTCGGAAGGCGTGGAAACCGAGGAACAGCTCAAGTTTGCCAGACAGATTGGCTCGGACATTATTCAGGGCTTCTATTTTGACAGACCTCTGAATTTTGAAGATTTTACCAGGCGCCTGAAAATTCGTACTTATGAGACTCAAAAGGAAGAAAACTAAATTCTGACAGATTCGGAGGGGTTTCCGATTGAATGGGTTCATAAGAAAGATCACACAGTTCTGGGGATCCCTTGAATCCCTGGACGAACGGATCTACTTCATGACACTGTTCGTGGCAAACGTGGCCGGACTGGTCTGTTCCGTGGTGGGAATATTTCAGGGACTGAACCTGTCCGTGGTGCTGATGACCGCCATGATCTTTGTGTTTACCATGATTCTCAGCGTGATCAGTATCCGTTATCCCCGTCATCGGCAGATGCAGAAAGTGCTGATGGTTCTTGCCATCAATTTTCTGTTCTTTCCGTCGATCTTCTTTCCATCCGGGGGAATCTACAGCGGGGTAATCCTGTTTTTCCTGGCAGGTCTGTTTCTGGTTGGAATCACCCTCCGCGGCAGTCTCAGCTGGATCTTATTTACCGCCTCCCTTCTGGTGATGCAGCTGACGCTGTATATCGCCCACAAACATCCGGCGCTGGTGAGCCCGATGACCGAACAGCAGCATTTTCTGGATGTTCAGACAACCCTTTTCCTTTCCGGCATGTCCGTGTATGCCATCACCACCCTCATCCTGACGGCTTACGACCGTGAGCGGCGTCACAACGAAGTCCTGATGGAAAAACTGCGGAATCTGTCTACCAGAGACGCGCTTTCCGGGCTGTATAACCGCCGCGAACTGTTTCGCAGGCTCGAAATTGTGTACAATGATCATCCGGCCGAACGGTCGGAGAAACTCTCCCGGGATCATCAGTACATCGCCATGTTCGATGTGGATAATTTCAAACATCTGAATGATACATACGGGCATTCCTTCGGCGATACCGTTCTTGCCGCCGTCGCGCATGTGCTTGATGAGTCAGCCGATCCAAAGCGCGGGGAAATGGCCTCCCGATACGGCGGGGAAGAATTCGTGTGTCTGCTGACCGCCTCAAGCCTTGAGGAAGCCGTTGCTCGGGTCGATGCCATGCGGCAGAAGATTGACATGCTGCGCTTTAAGGAAGTCCCGGAACTGATCGTGACCATCAGCGGCGGGGTCGTTCCCTGCAACTCGGAAAATGATATCAAACAGATCATGCATAACGTGGATGAACTCCTTTACGAGGCAAAGGCAGGAGGCAAAAACCGGATCTGCAGCAAAATGGCGCAGCCTGTTCTGAAGCAGGAATGATCCCGGGTTCCGCCCGGATTTCCAAACCGGTCATACGGAATATGTCCGGGCAGGGAGACTTTCACACTTAACCGCCGTTTCCGGCGGTTTTGATTTTTTTGAAGAAAATCCCGAAATGCTCTTGACCCTGACGCTGCGTCAGGGTGTATCGTATTCGTATCCGATACAGAGATGAGCAGAACTGAGTTCCATTCAGCAAAACCAGACAGGGACCGCGAAATAACCATGAGCCGGATGACCGGACGGCGGGATATGGGAGTGAATGAGATGATGACGGTACACAAGGTGAGCCGGCTTACCGGGGTGAGTGTTCGAACGCTGCATTACTATGACCAGATTGGACTTCTGCATCCTGCAGGCCATACGGATTCAGGATACAGGCTGTATGAGGAAGCGGATCTTGCCCGGCTTCAGGACATTCTGTTCTTTCGGGAACTGGAATTTCCGCTGAAAGACATCAAGGCGATCCTGGATCAGCCTGATCTTAATCGGGAAAAGCTGCTGGAGCAGCAGATTGAACTGCTGAGGCTGAAGAAAGAACACATCGAGAACCTGCTCAGCTTTGCCGAGGAAATCAAAACGCATGGAGGGAAACACATGGATTTTAAACCTTTTGACCGCAGCAAACTGGAGGCGTATGCAAGGCAGGCAAAAGAGCTGTACGGTGACAGCGAGCAGTACAAAGAGATGCAGGCGAAAGCGGGGAACAGAACCAGCGATGAGGAAGCGCTGCTGGCAGACCGTTTCATGCTGCTTTTCAAAGAGGCCGGAGAACTGAAAAACGGGCGTCCGGATTCGCCTGAGGCACAGAATCTTGTCCGAAGGATCCAGCGCTTTATTACGGACCATATGTACCGCTGTACAACGCCGATTCTCAGAAGCCTGGGAAAGATGTATTCCGGCGGCGGTGAAATGACGCAGAATATCGACAGCACCGGCGGGGCCGGAACGGGGGAATTTGTTGACCGGGCCATTCAGATTTACTGTGACAGAGCAGAAACGGAATCATCCGCTGAGAAATGAACTGCTTTGCTCATCTGTTCGTTTCCCGTGTCCGGATTGGATGAACTGCCGCTTTTCCCGGTTTTCAACGGCCGGTTGATTGACGGTCATCGGCAACTGCGATACAATGCAGACATTCAGAATTGAGAGAGGAGCCCTGAGATGAATCTGAAAGAAGCGTTCCGTCTGTCAAACAAGTATCAGGAACTGATGAGTGAGGCAGAACAGATCCTTGAAAACGAGGAATATACGACACAGGTGAAAAACACCTATCTGCGTCATAAAGTGATGAATGAGGCGGAGGATGAAACGGTCCTTGAGCAGCCTGAGATGGTTTACTATGATAAAATCACCGAAGTGGTCACGTTTCTTGTCTACCTGCTGGAGGAAAGAGGAAAGCTGGCCGCCGCCATCCGCAAGGCCAAAGATTCCCTTGACATGGATATGGACAGTGAAATCAGTCTGAACAGCTGCCGGCAGAACGTTGTCCGCGTCCTGCGGTCCATGAATCAGCTCCGGGATTCCGAGCGGATTCTCTTTGGCGGTGGACAGGGCTACCGTTTCAATGTGGACGGTGAGCAGGTCGCCTATACCTGTGATGTACGGCGCGTGAAGACGATCAATTTTGACCGGAATGTGATTCGCCGGGAACTGGGTGCACTGAACAAAAAGGCGGAGGAAATCTCTGCTAGAATTGATCTGTGCATGATTACCTCCACCGTCAGTTATACGCCGCCGTTTGATGTGAACGCGACATTTGACGAAGCCTTTGAACTGTTCCTGACATCCGCCGGAAAATAAACCGGCTGCGGGTACATTGGATGCGGCGGGAACGGGATGTGCGGAAGCCGGTTCAGGTGCAGATGAACAATAACGCTGCACATCGGGCTCTGTAAATGAATTTGACAGACAGCGTCTTCGTCAGCGTTCAGCGCCCGTCATCCATTCTTCCATTCGATCTGTTTCGCGCTCAGCCCAGATCATTCTTTCCACCTTTCATTGTGTAAAGAACATTCCGTCGCCCAAGCGGACGGGAGCTCCTCAGAGGGGTGACCCAGGCGAGGACACGGGTGTTCGAAATGGCGGATGCCTTTCCGGGCCTACCGCATCCAATGTACCCGCAGATATTTGTCAGGACAGAACAGGGGAACTGCGCCTCATTCATCCAACAGCAGCAGTCCCTGTTTTATCAGGTCCTGTTCAAGGATATCCACACATTGTTCCGGACCTGACGTGTTTTCAATTTCAAAATCAGCATATTTGCGGTACAGCGGGATTCTTGACTCATAAAGGGCAAGGATCCCGTCCTTTTTTTTCTGCGTGACCAGGGGCCGGTCCGTACAGTTGGAAAGGAACGACCAGATCGTATCAAAATCCCGGTTCAGGAGAACAATGACGGTTTTGCCCTGCAGCAGATCCCCGTTCCGGCTGTAGGTCAGCAGGCCTCCGCCGGAGGAAATGATGCAGGGAGGATACGCAGCGACTTCTCTGCAGATCTCATGCTCGACGTCACGGAAATATGCCTCGCCTTTTTCAGCAAAGATCGCAGGGATGGATTTGCCGGTTTTTGAAACGATCAGTTTATCCGTATCATATAAGGGAAGATTCCAGCGTCTGGCAGCCAGCTTTCCGACAGTGGTTTTTCCGGATGCCATAAAGCCGCAAAGGACAATGGGTTTGACAAGTCTGTACATTGTCAGGTTCCTCC
The DNA here is from genome assembly GCA_002395225.1 of Christensenella sp. UBA4263. Lineage (GTDB taxonomy): Bacteria > Bacillota > Clostridia > Christensenellales > Aristaeellaceae > Ventricola. The sequence goes on along the minus strand of DGWH01000018.1, from coordinate 52,218 downwards.
GGGATCAGTTGGAATTGGTAAGAAAGAAACGGCGGTTCCTTTCCTTACAGGAGAGGAGTTTACCCGGACCAAAGGGGATTGTCAAGCCGCTGACGGGAGCGTCCCTGCCTGTATCGTGACAAATTGTCAAATTCCATTCTCCGTCCGGTTTGTCCCCTCAAGATGCCCGAAACGCCGTCATCCGGTGCTCAGCGCCTAAGGATCGGGAAGAAAAGGTTTCAATTTGGGAAAAACAGGCGGGGAAATCGCTCCAAAAATGTGCATTCTGAATTGAAAAAAAAGGCTATATCAGCTATAATTCTACTGGGAGAGTTTAGCTGCAGAATGGATGCCCGTTTTTTTCAATCAGACATCTGTTTGGTCCGCCTGGCCATCTGCCGGTTTGGCCGAACCGCCGCGGTCCGGCCTGTACACAGGCGTTGCCGGTTCAGTGCAGCCAATCTCTCCTGTCAGTCAGCAGTCTAACCTGGCAGCGTCTGCCTGGATAATGATAAACCAATAAAGATAACGGGAGATAGATATGGATAAGTATCAGTCACCTTCACTGAGTATGATCCCTCTGTATCGGAGTGAAGGGGATCCGACCCGGGTGGTTATGGACTGGAAACAGGCCGGTATACGTATCGAACACGATCTGCTTCAGGAAGGATTCAGCGTAAAGGTATTTACACTGGAGGAAAAGGAAGAACAGGTTGTTTTCGGGATTATTGTCTCGGAGGACCGTTTTTCAATGCCTTATTACCAGGAGGTATTTGGAAATATCCTGGATAATCTGGCTGAACGGGACAACTTTACCCTGACACCTTCACCGGATGGAACCAAGGCCTTTTATCTCAGCCTCAACAAGGAACAGGTAGAGGTTCTGGAACTGCGGACGGCGCTGGAAAGTCACGAGATTCTCTCCAGTCCCTCTCAGCTGACCATCCCTGTGGGACGGGCATTTTCAGACACGGTGGAATCCCTGGATCTCCGGTTTTTCTCCTGCTTTTATATGATGGATATTCGGGACTATACACCGGGGATGACCGAGGTTCTCCTGACGGGTTTCCTTTTCAGAACAAACCCGAAGAATCTCCGTTTCCTTCTGCTCGACCAGGGGCATGTTCTGGAATCATTTTATGACCTTCCGTATATGTTTGATCCGCCGACCCAGACCATGTCCGGCTGCCTGCAGGTCATTCGCTGGATTCAGGATGAAATCATTCTGCGTCTGGGTGCGATGGAGGCAAAGGGAGCCCGTTCCCTGGATGGTTACAACGCTTCCCTGCGCGTGGATGAACAGGCGTATACCCGTTTGCTTGTGGTCATTACGCCGGCAGATGAACTGTTCCAGAATCAGGATTTCCTGACCGTTCTGCGGATGGTCCGTGAACACGGACTCATGGTCGGCATTCATTTCTTCATGCAGATGAGCACGCCCGTTCCGGTCACCTTCCTGACAAAAACCACGCTCTGCTTTAAACGGGCCATTGATGCGGAAACCGCCAAACACCGGCTGGTGAAAAACTACCAGATCAAGCGCGGCGAGCACACGCCTCACTTTGTGAATGCCTGTTATATTGAACAGAGTGATATCGATACCATTACCAAATACCTGAAAGAAAACAATCAGCTTAAATACATGAATCTGGTAAAGGTTCAGGAGGAACCGGAGCAGGTCAGCGAACCCTCCGACAGGGAAAAGGCCGAGGAACTTCTGAATGCTTCGCTGGATCAGGTCCCTGAGACTACACTTTCGCCGGAGGAATCGCAGGAACCGGTTTCCGAATCGCCCTCTGCGCTGTGGGCGCGTCCGGCCTCACTGATTCACATTCCGGAAAATCCGGGAACCGCCTCAAAAGAGCCGCTGAAAGAGCTGCGGCGCCGCCGGGTGACCGGATACATCGCCCGGTTCGAGCGGATCGTCCGGACCGGTGAAATCAATCGTGTATTCCGCTGCAAAAAGCGCCTCAGAAAGAAAGTCATCTTCCGGAGAAAGACGATCCTTGAGGCCTACGCGGAAACGCAGGCACCAAAGCACGCTGAGCCGGCTGCACCGGTCACAGTCGAAGCAGCTGCTCCCCGGAATCTTCCCGAAACAGATACACAAAAGCCGGAAGCACCCGTTTCAACGCCCTCAAAGCCGGCCAGTGAACCGGCAGGCCCACAGGGGAAAACAGAACCGGATAAAAAGCCTGCCGGCAGCGAAGCTCCCCGGAGAAAGGTCAGAAAACCCATTCTGCCTGTCCTGCTGGGCTGTTCACTGCTTGTAGGCGGTGCCTATGCCATTCTGAGACAGCATAACATCATTCAGCCCGTTGCATCGTATATTCCGGCGCTGAACAGCATTGTTTCAGGCGCTGACAAAAACGCCACGCCGGCGCCGCTGACCGCTGAAACACCAGACATCGCTTCAGCAACAAAGGCGCCGGACAAAGCAACACCGGCACCCACGTCCGTACCTGCTGCGGCGGCAACGGAAGCACCGGTCATTTCCGGACCGAATACCCTGTCTTCGTCTGAAACCACTGACAGCCCGGCAGGCGTCCGGGGAAAAACGGGCAGCACTTCCGCACCGGCCGGGAGCGCGACAACAGTTCCCACACAGGAACCGGCGAAAGCAACAGCGGCTCCGGCAAACACGATGACACCCGTACCGGTACAAACGGCCGTCCCATCTGCAACAGCGGCTGCTGCCACAGCTGCGCCGGCACAGAACACGCCCGTGCCGACAAAAGCCCCTGTGAGTACCGTCAAACCGGAGGAAACCGGGGTGACGACGATTGATTCACTGAATGGACTGTCCAATAAATCCATCCGGATTATTACCATGACCGCCGCAACCGCGGCCCCGACGGCGGAGCCAACTGCTGCGCCGAAACAGGCGACTGCCACGCCAAAGCCGGCGACCGCTGCACCAACTGCCACGCCAAAGCCGGCGACCGCTGCACCGACTGCCACACCGAAGCCGGCGACAGCCGCACCGACTGCCACTCCGAAGCCGGCGACAGCCGCACCGACTACCACGCCGAAACCAGCGACAGCCGCACCGACTGCCACACCGAAGCCGGCGACCGCTGTGCCGACTGCTACGCCAGAACAGGCGACAGCTGCACCGACATCCACACCGGATCCGACAGCCAGTGCTTCGACCTCCGCGCCGACCGTGATACCGACTTCCATTCCGGAGCAGTCACCGAAAGCAAAAGGGGCAGAGAGCACCGGGAATGCACAGCCGGGCTCAGCAGCGGTGCCTGAGAATCCGGGAAAAGAATCCGGAAATGAAGAGTCCGCGGCGTCTATCCTGCCGGTAACCGTTCTTTCGGATACGCAGACAGACAAAGGCGCGTCGTCGACGGAGGTCTCGGAAATCAGCGAGCTGGATGAGATGGAGACGGAGAGCGGCATTTCCGGAAAGGGACAAAGCAGTGTCGTTCAGAATGCCGCGCAGGAGGCAACGGATATACTCATGTCAAAGCTGCCTGCCGGTTTCAAAACAAAGTATGTCGTCGGCGATAAAGGGGAGGACGTCGTCCTGATTAAAAAACGGATGATGGAAATGGGTTACTACAGCGGCTCCACCTTCTTCAATGACCGTTACAATGAGTATATGGCTGGCCATGTCCGTCAGCTTCAGAGCCGGAACAGTCTTCCGGTCACCGGAGAAATCGGGATTCCGGAACTGATGCTGCTGTTTGGTCAGGAGGAGAACAGGTAAGCTTACGAATTGGCAAGCTCCGCGGCCGCCGGACAGAATCCGGGAACTGAAAACGCAAAATTCCCGGGTATTGTCCGGATGTCCGCCGGAAGAAAGATGGGGTGAAAACGGATGAAACACAAAAAAGGGATCATTGCCGTAGTAATCTGCCTGCTCCTTATTCTGATTCCGCTTTATCTGAATCATCCAAACCGTAAATACAGACGTGCCGTGGACGCCTTTAACAAGGATCAGACGGAGGAAGCGGCCGCGATTTTTGGCGAAATCCCCACTTACAGGGATTCGTCCATGTATCTCAGTTACCTGAAAAACCTTGATCTGTACAAAAATGGTGACTTTGAAAATGCGGAGAAAGGTTTTCGGGAACTGGGGAGCTTTCTCAACAGTTCAGAACTGGTCAACCACTGTGTTCAGGAACAGCAGGTGCAGCGTTATGAGGCTGCCCTGAAGACCTTTGAAAATCAGTCCTATGCGGAAGCGGGAGAGCTGTTTCGGCAGCTGGGTTCCTATGAGCGGGCAAAGGACTATGCCGCCTACTGCGACGGAATGGTTCATTTTTCAGAGGGGGAATACCGGCAGGCACAGGAGGACTTCCTTCAGGTATCCGGCTTCCTTGATGCCGACAGCTGGGCTGAGGCCAGCAACATGATGGAGCAGGAAACGGTTTACCAGGAGGCGCGGGAGCTGTTTGACAACGGAAAAATCCAGGAAGCCCGTGACCTGTTCCAGAGAATTCCGGACTATGAGGAAGCCACACAGTATTACCGGTACACCGAAGGGGTCCTGGCGCTCGAAGAGAAAAACTATACCGTCGCCGCGACGTCCTTCCAGAGCATCCCGGGATTCCGGGACGCGGATGATCTGGCCAGGCTCAGCATTGAGCGCCAGACTTCCCAGCAGTATCAGGATGCGGTGAAACTGTTCAAGGAGAACCGCTATAAAGAGGCCACCTCAGCCTTTGCCAGTATTTCCGGCTATGCGGATTCCGAGTATTATATTGATTACATGTCTGCGATAGAGGCGCTCAAAAACGAGAAGTATCCGGAGGCGATTGAAAAGCTCCGCAGGATGGAAACCTTCCTGGACAGCAAGCGCGTCGCAGATGAGGCAGAAAAACAGTACCATACGCTTCTATATAACCGTGCCATGACCCATTTCGAAGATGAAAACTATGAGGAAGCGCTGGAGCTGTTCGAAAAACTGGGTGAGTACGAAGATGCGGCACAATACAGGGCCTATCTTACCGGCATTCTGGCCGACAGAAAGGAAGACTACCTGAACGCCTGTACGGCATATGAGTCGATTCCGGAATTTAAAGATGCTGCACAGCGGGCCAGAGCGGCGAGAAATGCCTACCTGGAACAGCAGTATCAGCTCGGTGTTGCCGCCGTCAGCGACGGGGATTTCGGAAAAGCCCTGGAGGCGTTTGACCACACCGAGGGATATAAGGATACGGCGCGCTATCAGGCCTATATCAGCGGCCGTGATGCCCTTGAACATGAGGACTACCGAAAGGCGGAGGCAACGTTCGGCGAGCTCGGACGGTTCCTTGACAGCCGGGAGCTGATGCAGCTCAGTACAGAAAAACTGGTGCCCATCCGCTATGATTCGGCCATGGAAGCGCTGGAAGACGGACGCTTTGAGGAGGCAGTCAAGGATTTTGAGATCATCAGCGGCTATCGGGACGCGGACCATTACGCGGAATATTCCCGTGTACTGCTGACCGCCTATGTGGGGGACTATCAGGACGCCATTGAAATGGCCAGACAGATGGAGGATTTCCCCGACAAGAACAGCCTGCTGATCTATATCGAGGCCAGAGAGGCTGAGTCCGAACTGGACTATGAGAAAGCGATTGAAAAGTATCAGGAGATCCCCGCCTTCAGAGACAGTGAAGAGCGGCTGATGTGGCTGCCGGACATGATTCTGGACCGTGATTTTGACCGTCTTGCCGATAAACTCTCCGCAAGAACCTGGTGGAATCAGTCCCTGATGAATGAGGTAAGCGCCCTCCTTCAGAAGGAATACCAGGTCACCAACACCACCATGAAACTGCGCTTTCTGACCCTGGCAGATTCCCTGCTTGAAAACGGCGATTTTGAACACAGCTATCAGCTCACCGAACAGATCGTCCGGCAGGATGCGGACATGGCACCGAAGCTGCTGGATATCCAGTACCTGTACGCCCTGACCGAGATGGAGAAAAACAACCCGGAACAGGCAGAGTGGATGCTGGAGGAGCTGGCAGAGCAGGATTATCCGGAGGCAAAGGACCTGCTTGAGCAGTGCTGGCAGATGCTCCTCGAGAAAGCAGAGAAAAACGGAAACCCGGGCCTGGCCGATTATTATTTCAGCAAACTGAATCCGGCCGGGGCGGAGGAACCGGTCAGCACCGAAGAGACAGATCCCGCGGCATCGGCAGGCACCGAAAATGCCTCGGAGGCTGCTCCCGGGGAGGAGAGCGCAAAAGCCGGATGGACACCGGCCCGGATTGCTTTTGAAAATAAAAAAGCGGCTTTTATCAGGCTGATTAAGCAGAACCTTCGGAATCTGGTCGAAGCAGCGGAACAGATGTCCCTGACATCCGGTCCGGAAACAGAGGAAACCGGAAAGACGGAGGAAGGAACGGAAAACGAAGCATCCGGCCCTGCTGACCGCGAGGCATCTGAACTTTCGGATAAGACAATAAGCGCAAATGCGCAGGAACCGGATGAGCATCCGGGCGCAACGCCGGATGAGGCGACGATGATTCAGGACTCCCTGGACTGAACGGTTCCGGAAAGATGCGGAACAACAACACGGAAAGGCGGTAGTATATGAGCAAAGGCATTTTTATCAGTTTTCTTCTGGCCCTCCTTCTTCTCGTCTCTCTGGCATCGGCAGAGAGCACGGGGATCACGATTCTCTACCCGGAAAACAATGAGGTCCTTGATCCGGGCGAGGAAATGGTCATGCTTGTCTTTCAGGTGCCCGAGGCGCACAAAGAGGAGTTTTTCAACTACATTCTGACGGATACGGCGACGAATGAGGTCGTCGAGGCCGATGAAATGGATGTCGATCCGGAAGATTGTACCGGCGTGATCGGATTTGACATGTCGACCTTTGAAAAAGGCGGCTCCTATCGGATCCGTGTCACCGGAAATACGGCAGATGCGGGAGATGCGTCCATTCTGTTTTCCATTGGAACGGAATCCGCTAAGAAAGAGGACAGCCTCTCTGAGGCCGAACCGCTCCCGTCACCCTCCGCGACACCGGAAAGGACCGAGAATGACTTTATTCTCAGCCTGGTCAGTCCGGTAGAAGGGGATGAAATTGATCCGGCGGAAACAACGGATGTCCAGTTCCTCTGGGTGCTCGATGAATATCCGGTTTCAGCGGTTCCCTATGAATGGTCCGTTGAAACGGATAAAGGGGAAACCATCCTCACCGGACACGGACGCATGAACAGCCAGCAGAAACAGTATGGATTTGCAACACCGGCCGACCTGTTCCCCAGAGGGGAAAACCTGACGTTCCGGGTCACCGCGCTTGAGGAGGAAACCACGGTCCGCTTCTCCATTGCCAAAGCCCCGGAACCGACGCCGACCCCCGCTGCCACGCCCACACCGACACCGGAACCGAAAGCGTCCCAGGAACAGCTGATCGCCTCGGCAGCCAAAAAGATCGGTGTGCCCAAGTCCTATATTTCCAAGGTCCGTGTATCCGGTGAAACCGTTTATCCTTTCGCGGCGGTTCTTGAATCCGGAACCTATTCCGGCGATTCGGTGCTCCGCATTGTTCAGCCGGCCAACGGAACGGTATTCAGCTTCCACGAGACCATGTTCTTTGAGGTCAGTCTTGAGGTCCTGTCAGACCTGAATGAGCGTCTGACCGTGTCCTTCCAGGATCCTGCCAGCGGGAATACCTATTACATCATGAACTACGATAAGCCGGCAGAAGCAGGAAAAACCCTGCGCCTGGCGGTACCGTGCCGCTATTTCACGACGAACAGTCTGGTTTCCATGCGGATTGACGGTCCAAACGGCACGAATCACGGCGAGACCCTGTTCTCTTTCCGGGCCTTTGTTCCGACGCCAAAACCGACCCGGGCGCCGACGCCTGCACCGACAGATCCGCCCAAAGCAGCAGAGGAGCCCACGGTGGCGCCGGCAGCAGCACAGCAGCCCACTGAGGCGCCGGCTGCCGTAGAACAGCCCAAA
>DGWH01000018.1:0-44248 GCA_002395225.1 Christensenella sp. UBA4263 | reverse complement strand
TAGAACAGCCCAAAGCAGAGCCGGCGGAAACCAAAGCACCTGCGGCGAATGAAACAGTCCCGGGGGTTGAAATCCAGGAGTTCGAAGGACGCGTCAAAGTACACAGAGATGCCTCGATCAACATTCGTGAACTGCCTGATTCAAAGAGCAAAAAACTGGCCATTGCCACGCCGAACTCGGTATTCCAGTGTACCGGCATTACCGACAACGGATGGTATCGCATCATCATGCGCGATGGCAGAACCGGCTATATTTCCGCCAAGCTCTCACGTTTGCTGAGAAAATAGAATCCCGAGGAGCAGGAACACCTGCTCCTTTTTTCGGAAACGGGGAGAATCTTGACTTTCCGGATGGATGCGTGTATCGTACAGACAGATCCGATGCTCAACGAAAGGACAGAACAACATCCGATGCTCAACGAAAGGACAGAACAACAGATGAAGCGGTTGATTCAGCTTATTTTGGCTCTTCTGCTGGTGATGATGACAAGCGGCCTGGCAGAGGAGGATCCGGCGGTCGTGACAGTGGGGCAGATTTCCTATCCGCTGTCCCTTGCCCGTTATGCCATGAAATCAGGCGAGATGATGCAGATTCTCGGGTATACCCAGACAGAGGAAAACACCTCCCTGACAGATTCAGTCATTGAGAACTTCATCCATATGGGAATCATTGAAAATCAGCTCATTGAGGCGGGAAAACACGACCTGACAGAGGAGGAGACCATCATCCTCAGGGGACATGCCGGCAGTGTTTACGACGAACTGTGGCAGGGCCTCAAACAGCAGCTGCTGACAGCCGGTTACCAGGCATCTGACGGGGATATCACCCAGTGGCTGGAAACAGAGCTGGGATGCACGGCGGAGATAGTCTACCAGGAAGTGCTGGCACAGGAATGGATTGCAAGGGCCGTCGGGCTTTACTGCAGCGATGTGACCATTACCACGGGTGAAACCGTGGAGTATCTCAAAAAGTACTATATCGAACCGGATCAGGAAGCGTATGAGAACAATATTGACCGGTATGAAGAGGAGATTCTGCTGACAGGATCGGAATCCTTTTTCATGCCGGAGGGATACCGGAAACTGAGGCAGATTGTTCTCCCGTACCCTCAGGAGGTACTCGATGAGATTGCCAGAATCCAGCCGGAACTGAACCTTGTCAATTCGGAAATGCTGGATCTGCGGGAAAAGATGGCGGATGCCCTGATCGAGGGGAAGGAGACGGATTCTCTTCTCAGCGAGTACCGGGGAAAGCAGGAAACGCAGGGAAAACTGATGGGGGAGATTCAGACCATTGAGGATAATGCCATTCCGCTGCTCGCCGCCACCACGGATTCCATTTACAGCCGTCTTTCTCAGGGAACGGAATTCACCACCCTGATCAGTGAGTATGCGCGGGAGGGCGAGGATGTGGAAATGCTTCGCGAGGGGCTTCAGTTCCACCCGTCCAGCAAAAACTGGCCGGACACATTTCGCCGGGCAGCCACAGCCCTTAAAAATCCGGGGGATGTGTCCAAACCCTTTGCGGCAGATGACGGAATACATATTCTCCAGTATGTAGAGGACATTCCGGGGGGTGTGCATAAGCTGACGGAGGAGGAGCAGAGTGCCCTGTACAGCGCCGCGCTCCAGCAAAAGCAATTGTCCGTCCTGGGGGAGCAGATTGAAAAATGGAGAAGCAGGTATACGATAAAGACCAGTCCCGAGCTGCTTGAGAATCTGTGAATCCGAAAAGCTCCCCATACCGGAAATCAGCGGAAAAACGGGTTTTTGCCCGCATCCATGACCGGTCTCTGCCCAAATTACAGCTTGCACAGGGCAGGAAGAAATGATATAATTTCGCAGATATTCTGGTGAGTGAATGTTTGAGCGGTCCTGCCGCTTCAGCAGCACTCCGTACAATCCCGGAGCCCTGCCGGGCTTCGGCACACAATTCATGCGATAACTGAACAGGAGGAAGATTTATGTCAACAGTACATGTGTTTGATCATCCCCTGATTACACATAAGCTGTCCCTGATGAGAGACAAGAATACAGGACCCAAGGAGTTCCGGGAACTGCTCAATGAGATTTCCATGCTGATGGCCTATGAGGTAACCCGTGATCTCCCCCTTGAAGAGGTGGAGATTGAAACGCCCATCTGCAGGACGATGACAAAGGTGCTTCAGGGAAAGAAGCTTGCCATCGTGCCGATTCTGCGTGCCGGACTGGGCATGGTGGATGGATTTATGTCCCTGGTGCCTGCCGCGAAAGTCGGTCATATCGGCCTTTACCGGGATCCGGAAACCCTGCAGCCGGTCGAATACTACTGCAAGCTTCCCAGCGATGCGGAGGAACGTGAAATTCTGCTGGTCGATCCCATGCTGGCCACCGGCGGTTCCTCCTCTGCGGCAATCGGATTCCTGAAAAAACGCGGCTGCCACAATATCCGGCTGGTTTCCCTGATTGCATCACCGGAGGGTGTGGAAAGAGTCCAGAAGGATCATCCCGATGTAGACATTTTCGTGGCGGGAATGGACAGCCACCTGAATGAACATGGCTATATCGTTCCCGGTCTTGGCGATGCGGGAGACCGGCTCTTCGGTACCAAGTAAACATTGGAGAGCGCACTGTCCCGGTGCGCTCTCTTATCTGTATCAGGTATTTGTCCCGGAAAGGGCAAACGGGTTTTGGATCAAATGACGCTCCGAACGGAACCGTATGGGGCTGTTTCGGAACCGGAAAGGTGATTTTATGGATCAGATTGCGGTACTGATTCCCTGCTATAATGAGGCAAAGACCATTGAAAAAGTCGTCAAGGATTTTCATCGTGTCCTTCCCGGGGCCGTCCTTTACGTCTATGACAACAACTCCTCAGATGGAACCGGCGCGATCGCGGAACGGGCCGGGGCGATTGTCCGCAGAGAGCGGATGCAGGGGAAAGGCAATGTCATCCGGCGGATGTTCCGGGAGATCGATGCCATATGCTATGTTCTGGTTGACGGGGATGATACCTACCCGGCTGAATCCGCTTCTGAAATGGTGGATCTGGTCATTCATGAACAGGCGGACATGGTCATCGGCGACCGGCTTTCAAGTACCTATTTCACCGAAAACAAACGTCCCTTTCACAACTTCGGAAACAGTCTGGTCAGGGGAACCATCAACCGCCTGTTCGGCAGCAATATTCTGGATATCATGACCGGCTACCGGGCATTTTCCTACCGTTTCGTGAAGACCTATCCGGTTCTGACCAAGGGCTTTGAAATCGAAACGGATATGAGCGTCCATGCCATTTACCGGAACATGCTGCTTCGCAACGTGGTGGTCACGTATCGGGACCGTCCGGCGGGCAGCGAGTCAAAACTCAATACCGGCAGAGACGGGATAAAGGTGCTTTTCACCATTGCCCGGCTGTATAAGAATTATAAGCCTTTTTCCTTTTTCACGATTCTGGCCCTGATTCTGATGGCCCTCTCCATTGCTTTTGTCAGTCCGGTATTGCGGGAATTCATTGCCACGGGACTTGTCCCGCGTTTCCCGACCCTGATTACCTGTCTTTTCGGGATGCTTGCCGCGCTGCTTCTGTTTATCTGCGGCCTGATTCTTTCTTCCATGCAGGAAAAGGACAAACGGGATTTTGAATATCAGCTGGTGGAAACAGAGGAGCGCTTTGTCCGGGCATGCAGGGAAGATGATCGGGCAAACAAGTGATATCTATGAAGGAGGATAACAGGATCGTGTTTGATCTTGAAATTGAAAAACTGCTGGATCTGGTGCAGAAACCAGCGCGTTATATGGGCGGAGAGCTGAACAGCATTCAGCGGGATTTTGAGCATACCTCCTTCAGGTATTGTTTTGGATTCCCGGATGTGTATGAGGTGGGCATGTCCCACGTGGGGTCCCGCATTCTGTACGACATTATCAACAAGCGGCCGGATACCCTCTGTGAGCGCGTATTCATGCCCTGGGTGGACATGGCCGACCTGATGCGGGAGCGGCATATTCCGCTGTTTTCCCTTGAGACACGGCATCCGGTCCGGGATTTTGATATTCTCGGGATTACGCTGCAGTATGAGATGAGCTATACCAACATCCTTGAAATCCTGGACCTGTCCGGAATTCCTCTCCATTCGGAGGATCGGACTTGGGCAGACCCCATCGTCATTGCCGGCGGCCCCTGTGCCTTTAACCCGGAACCGCTGTATCATTTTATCGATGCGTTTTCCATTGGGGACGGGGAGGTCTCAACGCTTGAAACCATTGAGGTGGTGGAGCGCTGCAAGCGGGCCGGCATGAGTCGGGAGGAGTGCCTGTATGAGCTGAGTCAACTGAGGGGCGTGTATGTCCCGTCCCTGTACGAGGCGTCCTATCACGAGGATGGAACCCTTGCCGCTTTCCGCCCGATCCGGGTCGGTGTGCCGGAGCGGGTACAGAAAAACATGGTCGCGGATCTGGATGCGGCCGAATATCCGGAAAACGTCATCGTTCCGTACATGGAAATTGTCCATGACCGGATTAATATCGAAGTACTGCGCGGCTGCACCCGCGGCTGCCGCTTCTGTCAGGCAGGCATGATTTACCGCCCTGTCCGGGAGCGGTCCATGGAGCGGATTCTGGACCTGGCGCAGAAACTGGTGGATAACACCGGGTATGAGGAAATCACGCTTTCCTCGCTGTCAACCGGTGATTACAGCTGCCTGCCGCAGCTGGCCCATGAGATGATGGAGCGGTTTGAAAAACAGCGGGTTTCGCTGTCGCTTCCGTCCCTGCGGCTTGACAGTGAGCTGAAAGCGACACTGGAGGAAACGCAGCGCGTCCGCAAGACTTCCCTGACCTATGCCATGGAAGCCGGCACACAGCGCCTTCGGGATGTCATTAACAAGGGCATTACGGAGGAGGACCTGATGTCCTCCGTGGCAGATGCGTTTGCCGGCGGCTGGAGCGGCATCAAGCTCTATTTCATGTTCGGTCTTCCCACCGAGACGCAGGAGGATCTGGACGGGATTTCTGCTCTGGCACAGAAAGTGGTCAGACAGTATTTTGCCACCCCGAAGGAAAAAAGGGCCCGCGGACTGCGTGTTCACTGCAGCGCTTCCTGTTTTGTTCCGAAGCCCTTTACGCCGTTCCAGTGGGAACCGCAGGATACCCTGGAGCAGTTTAAGGAAAAGCAGGATTATCTCTGTCATATCATGCACATCAAGGGCGTTGAATTCAACTGGCATACGCCGCAGGTGTCTTTCCTTGAAGCGGTGTTTGCCAGAGGGGACCGCCGGATGGCAGATGTCCTTGAAACCGCCTGGCGAAACGGCTGCCGCTTTGACGGCTGGTCGGATCATTTCCTCTTTGACACCTGGATGAAGGCGTTTGAGACCTGTGGGGTTGACCCGGCCTTTTATGCCAACCGGCGGCGGGAGAAAGGGGAACTGTTCCCCTGGGCGTTCATTGATGCGGGCGTCACAGAGGAATTCCTCTGGCGGGAGCATGAGCTGGCCATGCAGGCCAAAGTAACGCCGGACTGCCGCCGCGGCTGTCACGGCTGTGGACTTAAACGTTTTGAAGGAGCATGTCGTTCATGAGACTTTTGATTGAATTTCAGAAAACGGAAAGGGTCCGTCATCTGGGACTTCTGGATATGCAGAGGACCATGCAGCGCGCCCTGCGCCGCAGTCATCTGCCGGTTCAGTATTCAAAAGGATTCAATCCGCATATGAACATGTCTTTCGCCTCTGCTCTTTCCAGCGGAATCCCCGGCGATGCGGAAATTCTGGATGTTTCACTGGCAGAACCCGTCACCGAGGAAGAGGCGCTGCAGGCGCTGCGAACGGCACTTCCTGCCGCCATGCCGGTCACCAGAGTGCGTCTGGTGGATGACCGCTTTAAAAAGATGGGGGCAAAACTTGAGGCCGCGGCCTATGTGTTCACCCTCCATACCGATTCAGAAACAGCCGCCCGTCTGCTTGAGGCAATCCCGCGTTTTCTTGCCGAAAAGGAAATTCTGGCGCTGCGCAAGAGCAAAAGCGCCGAGCGGATGGTGGATATCCGGCCGATGATTTTCCATCTTGAAGGAAATGCCACCGAAAGCGGCGCCGCCCTGCAGGCAACCGTTTCATTCACGGAACCGGCCACCTTAAAGCCGACCCTTCTTCTTGATTCCCTCTGCCGTTATGCCGGAATAGAGGTTCCGCCCACGTTTATTCGCCGCACCGGCCTTTTCGGGCGCAATGAACAGGCTGAACTGGTTCCGCTGTTTGACATGCCATGAAGCGGCAGCTGGTCATTGATTCCGGCACCTTTGAAACGCGGGCGGCGCTCCTTGAGGACAATGTCCTTGTGGAATATGTGCCGGTCCTTCCGGATGCGCCTGCACCCGGGAGGCTGTACCGGGGGCAGGTGCTCCGGGTAGATCCCTCCCTGGATGGTGCCTTTATTGAAATCGGAGAGGCACTCCCGGGATTCCTGCCGCGCGCCGGAAAGCGGCTGCATCAGGGGGATCTGTGCCTGGTGGAGGCGAAAGCCATACCAACCACACCAACCAAAGGAATTCCGCTGACGGATGAGATCCGTCTGCCCGGGCGGTATATGGTCTATTGTCCGGTCAGTCCCGGGATTCATGTATCACGGAAACTGAGTACCGTGTGTCTAGCGGAGGCGGCTGACTATGCCAGGCAGCGATGTACCGGAGATGAGGGACTGATCATCCGCACCGAGTGGAGTACCCTGGGGGATGACCGGACGCCTTTTGACGCGGAACTGAGCCGGCTGAGAGAGGAGTGGGCGGCCATCCATGCGCGCTATCTGTCCTCCCTCCGGCCAGGCCCGCTGACGGAATCGCCGGAAATCCGAAGCATGTGCCGGGCCGTTCTGGGTGACCCGGAGGCGGAAATCGTCCTCAACAGTCCCGCACTGCTCACAGGACTACGCGCGGAGCGGGCAGCACTGAAAGAGGGCGCCTTCATCCGGGACGCGGAGAAGGATGGCACACTGATTTTTGACCGGTATCCGATTGATCCGGTCATCGAGCGGGCCCTGAAACGAAAAATCTGGCTGCGCTCCGGCGGCTTTCTGGTCGTCGATGTGACGGAAGCCTTTACCGTATACGATGTCAATTCCGGGAAAGATACAAGGAAGCTGCCCCCGGAGGAAAAAGCGTTTGCGGTCGACCGGGAAGCCGTGCAGGCGGTGCTTTCGCATCTGCGTCTTTGCCGGATCGGCGGGATTATCCTGGTTGATCTGATTGACATGAAAGACGCGGCCCATCAGGCCGAGATCCTTGAAATGGTCCGCGAATTCGGAAAGCATGATCCGGGGCAGGTGCATGCCGAGGGGATTACCTCTCTTGGCATCCTGCAGCTCACCAGAAAGCGCACCGGGCTTCCGGTCGCCTCCCTCATGCAGGAGCTGTGCCGGTCCTGCCAGGGCTGTGGTCACCACCGCGTCCCGCGGGTCACGGAGGGCGAAATACGCCGGAACATTGCCAGACGGCAAACATCCGGTCAGTCTGGCGGATACCGGATCACCTGCAGCAAAGAGGTGCAGGCACTGATTCATCAGGATCCTTTTTTTGACAGCTGCCGGATGATTCTTGAAACCGGCGGAGACTTTACCATTGAGTCCCTCCATGAAACCGCCATGGAAAGATGATGAACTGAAACATTTATACCTGAAAGGATTGGTCCTGTCGCACAGCGACAGTTTGGCATTGTTTGACCAAAGTAAAGCTGATCCGGCAATTACCAACGTGGAAACCCAGAAAGGAGACATTTCTCCGGATGAGACGCATAACACAGGAAATCCCTCAGGAAGTGATTCTTGAGGAAAAAGAGACCATGGCAAGGGTTCGGTCCATGCAGGGACGGCCTGCCAGCTATTATATTGTCACGTATGGCTGCCAGATGAACGCCCACGACAGCGAAAGCCTTGAGGGCATGCTGCAGGAGATGGGGCTGAGGGGTGCACCGGACCGGACCTGTGCGGACTTTGTCATTTTCAATACCTGCTGTGTCCGCGATAATGCAGAGCGGCGGGCCCTGGGGAACGTGACCTGGCTCAAGGAACTCAAGAAGACCAATCCCGATCTGCGTGTGGCTGTCTGCGGCTGCATGATTCAGGAACCGGGAATGGCCGACCAGATTCTC
Organism: Christensenella sp. UBA4263; assembly: GCA_002395225.1. GTDB lineage: Bacteria > Bacillota > Clostridia > Christensenellales > Aristaeellaceae > Ventricola. Next base: position 36,132 of record DGWH01000018.1, on the reverse strand, counting down.
AGAACCTATCCGTTTATCGACCTGGCGTTTGGCACGCACAATCTGTATCATTTCCCGACGCTTTTTGAACAGATGGTCATCCGGCAGCGGCGGGTGATTGAAGTGGTCAACGATGACCTGGGTTCCGTTCCGGAGGAACTGCCCATTGTCCGGGCGAATCCGTATCAGGCCTATATCACCATCATGTACGGATGCAACAATTTCTGTTCGTACTGCATCGTGCCCTCCGTCCGCGGACGGGAACGCTCAAGGGAGCCGGGCCGGATTCTCGAGGAGGCAGAGCAGCTGCGCCGGGAGGGCGTAAAAGAGATCATGCTGCTGGGGCAGAACGTGAACTCGTACGGCCTCGACCGTGAAAACGGCATGACTTTTCCGCAGCTGCTGCGTGAAATTGATGGAATCGGGATCGAGCGCGTTCGCTTTATGACCTCGCATCCCAAGGACCTGTCCGTGGAGCTGATGGACGTGATGGCCAACGGGAAACACATCTGTCCGCAGCTGCATCTGCCGGTTCAGCACGGGAATAACCGGATTTTAAAGTCCATGAACCGCCGCTATACCCGGGAGGCGTACCTTGAAAAGGTGCGGATGCTGCGCGAGCGCATTCCCAATATCAGCCTGAGCACCGACCTGATCGTGGCCTATCCGGGGGAAACGGAAGAGGAGTTCCTGGATACCTGCTCACTGGTGGAAGAGGTTCGCTATGACAGCGCCTTTACCTTCATTTATTCCCCCAGAACCGGAACGCCGGCTGCCAAGATGCCGGGACAGATCGACCCGGAAACCGCCTCTGCCCGCATTCAGAAACTGATTGCCATTCAGAAGCGGATCACGGCGGAGAACTTCCAGAATTATCTCGGGCAGTGCCATCAGGTGCTGGTTGATGCGCCTTCAAGGCGTGACCCGCGGCAGATGTCGGGAAAGAATGAATACAACATCACGGTGAATTTTGACGGCACTCCGGATCTGATCGGACAGATTGTTCCGGTGACCATTACGGAGGCCAGAGAGACGACGCTCAGAGGAACCACGGCGGAGGCAAAGCATGATTGAAGTCGTTGAAAAGACGCGGGAACTGGGGGAGGCGATTGTGGCCTCGAAGGAATACCGCGAGATGCAGCTGGCAGAGGCGGAGGCGGAAAGCGATCCGGCGGCCGTTCAGCTGGAAAACAGTGTCCGTGAGGCAGTCGGACTGCTGCAGCGGGAAACGGAGGATGCACGCAGACAGGAACTGTCCCTGCAGCTTGAGGCACTCAAGCAGAGCCTTGCCGCCCTGCCGGTCATCGAGCACCGGAACCGGGCACGGGAAGGATTTTCCCGCCTGATGGAGCAGGTCAACAATGTCCTGCAGTTCACCATTACCGGCGAAATCTCCGCACTGAGCAGCTGCAGCGGAAACTGCGGAAGCTGCGGCGGCGGGTGCAGATAAATCTCTGCCGGTTTCGGCAGAACAGGGAAACGACAGGGATGCTGTCGCCTGACTGAAAGGATGGATGAAATGGCTGATTTTACTCCGATGATGCGTCAGTATCTCAAGATGAAAACACGCTATCCGGGCATGATCATGTTTTTCCGTCTGGGTGATTTCTATGAGATGTTCTTCGAGGATGCGCTTTTTGCCTCCAGGGAACTGGACCTGACGCTGACCGGAAAATCCTGCGGAATGACGGAGCGGGCACCCATGTGCGGCGTTCCGTTCCACAGTGCGGATACCTATATCAACCAGCTGATTGAACGGGGGTATAAGGTCGCCATCTGTGAGCAGCTGGAAGACCCGGCCACGGTCAAGGGACTGGTCAAGCGGGGCGTCATCCGTGTGGTTACGCCGGGAACGGTCATTGAATCCACCATGCTCGATGAGCATAAGAACAATTACATTCTCTCCGTCTGTGTGGATGGGACAAAAGCCGGTCTGGCCTTTGCGGATGTATCGACGGGCGAATTCTACGTCTACGAAATCGAACGGTTTGTGCAGAATCTCCCGGATGAACTGATCCGGATTGAGCCAAAGGAGATTATCTGCAACACCTCGCTGCCGGAGGGCATGACGGATCTCCCGTATTCCATTGAGAATTCGGTCACTTTCCGTCTGCAGAAAGCAACAGCGCTGCTCCTCAGCCATTTTCACGTTTCCTCACTGGAATCATTCGGCATTCAGGATTTGCCGCTGGCCATCCGGGCGGCCGGTGCCCTCATGAATTACCTGATGGAAACCCAGAAAAATGCCCTGGAACACATGACCGGCATTGACCGTTACTATAACCGCAAGTACATGATTCTGGACCGCACGGCAAGACGCAATCTGGAGCTGTGCGAAACCATGCGGACCCATCAGAAAAAGGGCTCGCTCCTGGATATTCTGGATCATACCTGTACGGCCATGGGATCAAGAACGCTGCGCGGGTTCATCGAGCAGCCGTTTGCCGTCCGGGCGGACATCGAGGCCCGGCTGGATGCCATTGAGGCGTTTGTCCAGAATGAAATTGATACAGACGCCATCCGGGCGGAGCTGACCGATGTCTATGACATCGAACGTCTCCTGAGCCGGATTGCCTACCGGACCATCGGTCCGCGGGACTGCCTGGCCCTGCTGGGGTCTCTTTCCCATGTGCCGGCCGTTCAGTCCCGTCTGGCAGGACTGGGGGATTCGGGCCTGATCCGGGAATGGCAGGGGGAACTGACCCCGCTTGATGAGGTTACGGACAAGATCGCCGCGGCCATCGATCCGGATGCCCCTGCCCTGATCAGTGAGGGACACGTGATTCGTGCCGGTTATTCGGAGAAACTGGACAAGCTGCGGGAGGCTGCCACCAACGGACGGCAGTGGATTGCCGACCTTGAGGCAAAAGAGCGGGAAGAGACGGGAATCAAGAACCTCAAGATTCAGTACAACCGGGTGTTCGGCTATTACATTGAGGTCACCAAATCCTTCTACGATCTGGTGCCCATGCGCTATACGCGCAAGCAGACCCTGGCCAATTCCGAGCGCTTCACGACGCCCGAGCTCCACGAGATTGAGGAAACCGTGCTGGGTGCCCAGGAAAGGGCAGGCCGGCTTGAACAGAGCCTGTATTCCGAGCTCCGGGATTTCCTGGTTTCAAAGATTCCGGACATCCGCCGCATTGCCGTGGCGCTGAAGACACTGGATGCCACGGTTTCCCTGGCGGTTGCCGCCGCGCGGAATCAGTATGTCCGTCCTGAAATCACGGAAACCGGGGAGATCTCCATCACGGCCGGCCGGCATCCCGTTGTTGAAGCCAGCATGACCGGGGATGACCAGTTTGTTCCCAATGATACCTGCCTTGACAATGAGGGCAACCGGATGATCATCATCACCGGCCCCAACATGGCCGGTAAAAGCACGTATATGCGTCAGATTGCCCTGATCACGCTCATGGCGCATGTGGGCAGTTTTGTCCCGGCGGAAAGCGCCCGGATCGGGCTGGTGGACCGCATCTTTACCCGGGTAGGCGCATCGGATGATCTGGCCAGCGGTCAGTCCACGTTCATGGTGGAAATGAACGAGATGTCCAATATTCTGAGGAACGCAACGCCCAATTCGCTGATTCTCCTGGATGAAATCGGCCGGGGCACCAGTACCTTTGACGGACTTTCCATCGCCTGGTCCGTGGTGGAGTATCTGGTGGATAAGACCAAAGTCGGCGCAAAGACGCTGTTTGCCACGCATTATCATGAGCTGAGCGAACTGGAGGGCAATGTGGAAGGGGTGGTCAATTACCAGATCACCGTCCTTGAACGGGGCAACAGCATTCTGTTTCTCCGGAAAATTGAACGCGGCGGCGCGGACAAGAGCTTCGGAATTCATGTGGCTCAGCTGGCCGGCCTGCCAAAACCCGTTGTCATGCGTGCCCGGGAAATTCTGGCGCGCATTGAAGCAAATCAGACCACCCAGCGCCGGATCGGTTCGGATATTCTGGGCACCGAACTTCCGCCGAAACAGGTGAACATGTTCGATGCGCCGGCCATGGATCTGGTGGAGGAAATTCGGAATCTGGACGTCATGTCCATGACGCCCATTGATGCGCTCAATACGCTGTTTCTGCTCAAGGAAAAGGCCCGGCAGGCCTGACCTAGTGCAGTTTCAATAGAGGGGGAAAGGACATGGAAGACAGACCGATTCAGCGTCTGGATGATGCGCTGATAGGAAAAATCGCGGCCGGCGAGGTGGTCGAGAATCCGGCCAGTGCCATTAAGGAAATGGTGGAAAACAGCCTGGATTCAGGTGCCAAAGCCATTACCGTGGAAATCCGGGACGGGGGAATCTCCTTTATCCGTGTGACCGATAACGGCCGCGGGATCCGCTCCAAGGACATCCGCATGGCCTTTGAACGTCATGCGACCAGCAAAATCATCTCAACAGAGGATCTGTTTCATCTTTCCACCCTGGGCTTTCGCGGTGAGGCACTTGCCTCCATTGCGGCCGTGTCGAAGCTGACACTGACCACGCACCGGATCGGGGAAACCATTGGCACCCGTACGGTAAACGAGGGCGGGGTGATCCGGGAAATTACGGATGCGGCGGCGCCTCAGGGAACCACCATTGTGGTACGGGAACTGTTTTACAACACCCCCGTCCGGCTCAAGTTTCTCAAAAAGCCGACCACGGAGGCGGCCAAAGTGGCCGATGTTCTGCAGAAACTGATCCTGTCCCGCCCGGATATTTCGCTGCGTCTCATTTCAAATGGCAAACAGGTGTACAGCAGTTCGGGAAACGGCGATCTGCGAAGCGCAGTATTCTGTGTATACGGCCGTGAGACTGCAGAAAACATGGTCAGCGTTCACGCGGAGGGATCCGTTTCCGTGGACGGACTGATCGGCGTGGGGCAGGAAGCCCGGGCCAACCGTGCCCGACAGACCTTTATTATCAACGGGCGCAGCATCCGCTCCCCGCTGCTTTCCCAGGCCATTGAGGACGGTGCCCGTGAACGGTATACCATCGGGCATTACCCGATCTGTGTCCTTCATCTGAACATGCCGGCCACCCTGGTGGATGTCAATGTTCATCCGAACAAGCTCGAGGTTCGTTTCAGTGATGAGAACCTCATTTACCAGAAAGTCTCCGAGGCCATCGCCGGCGCCTTCTCCACGTCAACCCTGAGCGGTGCACCGCAGATGATGGAAACGGCAGATACGCGTCCGGACCCGGTTGCCATGAAGGTCATCCGGATGGATTCGGCGGAGGGCAATCCCTCAGCGGCGGCCCTTGAAGTCCGCTCCGGGATCGAAACGAACACGCCGCCCACGGTTTCGCCGGCGCCCTCTGCAGCTGCGGCAGGGAATCCGCCTGCATCTCCATCACCGGCTTCGGCTCCTGCCGTTCCGGAAAGCCGGAATGAAACCGCAGCAGCCGTCGCCAATCCGGTAGTCAGCAAAGCGCCTGAGCAATGGTCCGGTCCGTCGCAGACAATGCATCCGACTCCTGTCGGTTCTGCCGCGGAAACGGTCACCCGGCAAGTCCCCGCTGTACCCGTACCGGTGCCGCAGGCGCCTGCAGAAAATGAGTCGGACACAGATGAACAGGACAGGACTGCCGAAAATGCCGCCCCGGTTCAGGATGACTCGGACTTTGCCTCGGTTGTCGCCAATTACTTTGGCAGCAATGTCCGGCCGCAGCCCGCCGGCACCGCGGCGCCGCACACAGAGGGATCGACGCTTTCCCGGCAGCAGATGGAAGAGGTCAATGCCCTGTATCCGGGGAAGCCGGCGCCGCAGGAGATTGAGGCTGTGCAGACCTCCTTTATTGAGCCGGCTGAGAAGGTGGAACAGGAGGATGCCTTTGCCGGGTATGAGCTGATCGGGGTTGCATTTGACACCTATATCCTGCTGCAGAACAAGAAACAGATCCTGCTGATCGATCAGCATGCCGCCCATGAACGGATTCTGTATGAACGGCTGATGCGGGAGGTGGACATCGGCGGCGGGTCACAGCTCCTCCTGGTGCCTCTCATCGTCCACGTGACGCCGCAGGATGCCATTAAACTGGAAACCTATAAAGAGGAAATCAAGGCAGCCGGATATGACATTGAACCGTTCGGAGAGACGGATTACCAGATCCGGGCCGTTCCCAATGTGCTGGGACAGCCGGAAACCCGGGCAGCATTTCTTGAGATGGTCGATCATCTGGGAGAACTTCGCGTGCTGAGTACACGTCAGAAACGACGGGATGCCATCCTTCAGATGGCCTGCAAGAAGGCGGTAAAGGGCGGCGACAAGCTCTCCGATTCGGAAATATCCTCTCTTCTGAAGGAAATGCAGAAAACGGGCGCACCGCCCACCTGTCCGCACGGCCGGCCGCTGGTGGTCGTTCTCAGCCGGACTGAAATTGAAAAGAAATTCCGTAGAATCAATGATTAACACGCAGACAAAACCGCCGGTTCTGGCGGTCGTCGGTCCCACAGGGACCGGAAAATCGGAACTGGCCATTGCGTTTGCCAAAGCCCTGGGAAATGCGGAAATCGTATCCATGGATTCCATGCAGATTTATCGCGGACTGGATATCGGGACCGCAAAGCTGACCCGGGAGGAAATGCAGGGTGTGGCCCATCACATGCTGGATGTGGCCGAACCGGATTCCGTGTATACGGTATCGGATTATTGCCGGGATGCCCGAAACTGCATGGACGATCTGCTTTCCCGTGGACAGCTGCCCATTCTGACAGGCGGGACAGGGTTATACCTGAATGCCCTCAGTGTTGAGATGACCATGGGGGAGGAAGGTGCCGATCCAGCGCTTCGCGCCTCCCTGAAGAAAACAGCGGAAACAGAGGAGGGCAGAGCGGCACTTTTCAAACGACTCCTTGAGATTGATCCGGAGAGTGCCGGGAAGCTGCATCCAAACGATGTCCACCGGGTTGTCCGGGCCATTGAGATCTATGAAACCACCGGCAAACGCAAAAGTGAAATGACACCTGGACCGGAGGGCCCTTATCATATTCTGGTCTACGGACTTTCCATGCAGCGTGACACGTTGTATGACCGCCTGAACCGCCGTGTTGACAGGATGATGGACCAGGGCTGGCTCTCCGAGGTCAAACGCCTGATGGACCGCGGAATCCGCTTTGACTCAGGGGACGGCGGCGTCAGTCAGGCAATCGGCTATCCGGAACTTGCCTGTGTCCTTTCCGGCACCATGGACATGGACCGGGCACTTGAACTGATCAAGCGGAACACCCGGCGATATGCCAAACGTCAGTGGACCTGGTTTCGTCATGACCCGAGGGTGGTCTGGTTTGAGGCGGAGGAGTATGCCTCAAGAGCCGCTCTTCAGGAGACGTTCCTCGGACGGGTGCGCTCAGATCTTGAACAGTATCTTTCTCAGAACTGAAACATTCCCTGCCCAGCAATGGGCAGGCATTGATCAACGAAAGTAGAGGGAGCAGTGTATGAAAGAACTGATAGAAGCAATCCTTACGCATGGGAAAGCCATCAATGAAGATGTCCTGCTGGTAGACTCTTTTCTGAATCATCAGGTAGATCCGCTCCTGATGCATCACATCGGTGAAACATTTGCCGCCTTTTTCCGCAAAAAGGAAATCGACCGGGTACTGACCATCGAAAGCTCCGGCATCGCCCCTGCTGCATTTACCGCCTATTCGCTGGGGGTTCCTCTGGTCATCATGAAAAAGCAGACCTCAAGGATTATGACAGGCGACCTGATTCAGACGACCGTTCGTTCCTTTACCAAGGGAACCGAGTACCAGCTGACCGTGAAGCGGGAATTCCTGCCCGCCGGTGAACGGGTTCTCTTCATTGATGATTTTCTTGCCAGCGGCGAAGCGGCCTTTGGTGCGATTGAACTGGTAAAAGAAGCCGGGGCAACCGTGAACGGAATCGGCATTGTGATTGAGAAATCCTTCCAGTCCGGCCGTAAGCGTCTGGATGCCCTCAACATTCCGGTTCTGTCCCTTGCCAGAATCCGTGCCATGGGGCCTGAAGGAATTGAATTTCTGGAATAACCGTACCAGCTGTACACCTGATGAGGCTGCCCGCTTTCATCAGGTATGCAGCTACCGTATGAAACAGGCTGCTTCCGTTCCAGCTTACAGGAATGAACGCCTTAAAAAATGTCTTCCTGACTTCATTTGAATATTCTGCGTCCGCATCCTCTCGCTGTTTTTTTTGCGAGATGAACGGATGCTTTTCTATTACACCTAGTAGAATCAAAAAACCGTAAAGTGGCATAGCATCCCCAGACCTATGGCTATTCCGTATTTTTTTGCAATTTGCACCTTCTTATACTCCTTTCAGGTTTCGAAAAGCCTTGTGTTTCAAGCTGACACCCCCTGATGAACAGAGCCTGAATGAGGGGGGATGTTCGTCACTGACATTTACAGGATTGACAAACGGCGAAGTTGACCATACTATTAAACTGAAATTCAGCAAATATGGAAAACCGCCGAATTATTGATACAGTAAACGCCTAAAGGTATTTGATAATAGCCTGACTTTTTTGGTGCCATCCACTCAGGGAGGTGCTGCCATGAAAGCAAGGCAATATCACCGAGATGTCGAAATACTCAGGAAAGAGGCATCTGCCATTTTGAACGGTACAGAGGAGTCGAAGGACATTCACAAAGTCGCGATGGGAAACCTCGTTATAAAAGGAACAATAACAGCCACTGAATTGGCAGATGAACCAAAGATTAAGCCAGAAGGACGTTGGCAGAATGAAAAAGCTAAAGCATAGGATTTTTGAGATTATCAACAAGGCAGAAAACGGAGACACGGCCAGCTCTATCTTTGATTGGATGATTATGAGTCTGATTGCCCTGAGCATCCTTACGATTATCCTTGATTCTTTCCAAAACATCCATGATCAATTCCGGACAGTGTTTCAGGTTTTCGAAGTGATTACCGTTATTGTTTTTACGCTGGAATATATTCTTCGGATCTGGACTGCCGATCTGCTCTATCCTGTTGCAAAGCATCCACGTTTGAAATACTGTTTCTCCTTCATGGCAATCATCGATCTTTTGGCTATCCTCCCTTTCTACCTGCCTTTTTTCTCAGCAGATCTCCGTTTTCTCCGAATGATGCGACTTTTCCGGCTTTTCCGGCTCTTGCGGGTATTCAAACTGGGACGATACGTTGAAGCGCTGCATATCATCGTGAAAGTTATCCGATCATCCGGGCCTCAGCTCATTATGTCGGTGGTGATCTGCTCTTTTGTAATGCTCTTTTCAGCAATCATTATGTATGAGGTTGAAAATCCCGTTCAGCCAGAACAGTTCCCGAATGTGATTTCATCATTGTGGTGGGCAATATGTACACTTACTACTGTTGGCTATGGCGATGTTTACCCGATAACGCCAGTAGGAAGATTTTTTGCTTCGGTGATTAGCCTGGTAGGTATCGGCATCATCGCTATCCCCACAGGTATTATCGCTGCTGGTTTTAATAAGGTGATCAGCTATGAGAACGGGAATGATAGCATTGAAACGATGACAGACGAAGATCTGCTTGTTCTGCAGGGTAAAGTGAATAAGCAGCTGTCGAAACGAGGATATGTATCCATTGTCAGCAAAACAGAAGATCAGAATATGGAGGCAAATGAAAATCATTTGCAGAAGAAGACTGGGCATGTAGAACGCATTGGGGATAACCAAGGCTAAACGGAGCTTTGCCAGAACTTCTGAAATGTGACAAAGTGATGCGACAATATCTGGAGGTACTCGTACGATAAGTGCAGAATCTTAAAGAACAGATAGAAAATCAGGACGAACTGAAAGAAAGGACGCATAACACAATGGACAGTCAGATTATCCGAGTGAATCAGAATACGTGGCGGATTGAGGATCATGGTGTTCGTTTCTTTCTGCTGACCGGAACGGAAAAGGCACTGTTGATTGATTCCGGCATGCAGGTACATAACGCCAGAGATATTGCGAAAACGCTCACCACACTCCCGATTTTCCTTTTGAATACCCATGCGGATATGGATCATATCGGAAGCAACGAACAGTTTGATTCCTTCTATATGCACCCGGCAGAGGAATCCTGTTACAGGAAAGCCGGCAGAAACGGACAGCTGATTCCCGTTGTCGACGGGGAGGAGCTGGATCTTGGAAACCGCAGGCTGCGGATTATCCATCTTCCCGGACATACGCCGGGCAGCATCGCCATCCTCGACACCCAGAATCGGGTACTGATCAGCGGCGATCCGATTCAGGAACATGGACGGATTTTCATGTTTGGTGAGCATCGAAACATGCAGGCCTATATTGACAGCCTTGAAAAACTGAACGGTCTCACGGACACCTTTGATGAACTGTGGCCATCTCACGCCGATATCCCCATCCGGCCGGATGTGATTCCGAAGCTGATCGACGGCGCCAGGAAGATTCTGAACAAAGAAATCAAAGGCGTAACGGAAGAATTCCACGGCAGACAGATTGCTGCCTATGATCTGGGCTTTACCGTGATCCTCTGTGACGCCTAGCAGCGAAACAGAAACATCCATGCACGCCCGGACGTAGGTCAGCGGTCACCTGAACCATCATTTCTTATCCGTAAGCAGGAAAGAAATGATGGGCAGGGTTGTTTTTTCAGGATGAAAAAGCTATAATATGGAAGGTCAAAGATAGTTAAAGTGAGGCGAGTATGAATGAAACTGTTAAGTGACACCATCGAGGAGTTTATTAAGACTCTTTTAATAGATGACGAGGAAGACACAAAAGAAGCCACCGAGGTGGAACTGCGGCGAAATGAACTTGCCGCCCATTTCCAGTGCGCCCCCTCACAGATCAACTACGTTCTGGCGACACGTTTTACGCCGGAACACGGGTATGTGATTGAGAGCAGGAAAGGCGGCGGCGGATATATCCGGATCATGCGTCTGGCCACGACCAGCCGTGAGGAACTGCTGCAGACGCTGTATCAGCGGATCGGCACCTCCATCAGTGCAACGGAGGCGGCAAAGATCATTGAGACGCTCAAAACGGAGAAAATCATCACGGAGGATGAGGCAAAACTGATGCAGGCGGCCCTCAATCCGATGGCCGTTCCGCTGCCGCTCCAGATGAAGGATGCACTTGCCGCAGGAACGCTCAGAAGCATGCTTCTGACGATCGCAAAGCGGAAAAATACGGCGGAGAAGGAGGCGAGTGATACGTGATTATACCAAATGGTTATACGCCAATGGCGACAAAAGCGGTTGTTCAGGCGCAGCTGAGTGCAGCGGGAATGGGCCTGTCCACCGTTGGAACCGGGCATCTGCTCATTGGTCTGGCCAAAGCGGACCCGGATGTTGCCAAAGGCATTCTGGGCGAACTGGATATCCCGAAACTCGAATCCGCCGTCCTCAGCTGCTATGGCCGGGGGGATGTGGGGTATGCGAGAATTACGGCCATTTCCGGACATCTCCAGCGGGTTTTCCTGAGAGCCTCGGCCTATATCAGTTCTGACCGGCGGAAAGCAACCGGAACGGTGCAGCTCTGGCTGGAACTGCTGTATGAGGAAGGATGCCATGCCCATGAAATCCTGCACAGTCTGGGAAAAGAAGTCGAATCCATGAAGGCGACCCTGAGCGGGCTCTTCGGCACCATTGAACGGCCGAAAGAAGCCGAGCAGATTGCGGCCTCGGAAAATGCGCCTGCGCCGGAGGAAGTGGAGGCCGTGCGAAAGAAAAACACGGCAGGGGATTCATCCCCCTCCAACGCCCTCAGCCAGTACGCACGCAATCTGACACAGGAAGCCAGAGAAATGCGCCTTGAACCCATGATCGGCCGCGAAAAGGAAATCGATGCCATTATTCAGGTACTGGGAAAGAAGACCAAGAACAACCCGCTCCTGATCGGTGAACCCGGCGTCGGGAAAACGGCGGTGGTGGAAGGACTTGCACAGAAGATCATTATGAATCAGGTGCCGCCTGTCATGAAAGATCTGAAAATCTATGCACTGGATATGGCCCGGCTGGTGGCCGGAACCAAATTCAGGGGTGATTTTGAGGACCGCATGACGCGCCTGGTGGATGCCCTGCAGAAAGATCCCAATGCTATTCTGTTCATTGACGAGATTCACATGGTGGTGGGCGGCGGACGGGCAGATGGTTCCATGGATGCCGGAAACATGCTGAAGCCGGCGCTGGCCAGGGGAAACGTGCGGGTCATCGGTTCGACGACACGGGCAGAGTACCGCAAGTATTTTGAAAAAGACATGGCATTGGCCAGAAGGTTTCAGCGGATCGACATTGATGAACCCTCCCGGGCACAGGCACTGGCTATCCTTGAGGGAATCCGGGACCGGTACGAAGAGTTCCACCATGTGACCATTACCGATGAGGCCCTGACCGCAGCGGTTGACTACTCGGCCCGCTATATCACGGACCGGAAACTTCCGGATAAGGCCATTGACCTCCTGGATGAAACGGCCAGCCGGTGCAAACTGGGCATCGGACAGATGGGGGAAAGCGTCGAAAACACGGCCAAACTGCTGGCGGCCATTCAGCAGGGAAATGAGGAACTGCGCAACGAACTCATCCGCAAGCGTGCTCAGGAAAAGGGCGGACCCATTATCCGGGATACGGATGTGGCCCAGGTGGTCTCGACCTGGACCGGCATTCCGGCTGAACAGATCCTGTTCAGGGGAAACGAGAACCTGCTGACCCTTGAGGATCGGATGAACCGTCATGTCATCGGACAGAAGGAGGCCATTCATCAGGTATGCGCCTCCCTCAGACGGAGCGCGTCCGGTCTTGGGGATCCTGACCGGCCTGCCGGGGTATTTCTGCTGCTGGGCAGTTCCGGTGTCGGAAAAACGGAACTGTGCCGTGCCCTGGCCGAGCACTATTTCGGAAGCCGGGATGCGCTGATCCGGCTGGATATGTCGGAGTATTCAGAGGAGATCTCCATTACCTCGCTCATCGGTTCACCTCCCGGCTATGTGGGATACGGAGACGGTGCCAAGCTGACCGATTCCGTGCTGAACCGCCCGTACTCCGTTGTGCTGTTCGATGAAATTGAAAAAGCACATCCAAAGGTATATAATTTGCTTCTGCAGCTCCTTGACAACGGCGAACTGACGGACAGTGTGGGCCACAAGGTCAACTTCCGGAATACCATCGTGATGATGACCAGCAATGCCGGAGTCACCTTTGACATGGACCGCCAGATGGGCTTTGGCGAAGCGAGCCGCGGAGATCTGAAGCGGCAGCTCATGAACCGGGTGAAAAACGTGTTCCGTCCTGAATTTCTGGGCAGGATAGATGACATCATCGTCATGAATCAGCTGACCGAGGAGGACGGCGCCCGCATCGCCGGGAACATGCTGGAGCAGCTCAGTCAGCGTCTGGCCGCTCGCGGATACCGCCTCGATTATGCGGATGATGTTCTGCAGATCCTTGCCCGTCACGGGATGAGCAAGGACAGCGGGGCACGCAATATCCGCCGGCAGATTCAGGAGGAGATCAGTGATCCGCTGAGTCTGCGGCTCCTGCAGGAACCCGACCTGAGGCACATTGTGCTTCTGGCCGAGAATGAGAAGATTCGCATTGAGCTCCTTCCGCTGACGGAGATGCTGGCCCCGGGAACGGAGGAACTGAGCACGAACGAGCAGCTGCATCAGAATGAAATGGCACTACATTCGGAGGGATTTTCAGAATGAATTTGGATCAGCTGATTGGAACGCTCCGGGCAGATCCGGAGTTTATGGGGAATGTGGCCCACTGGGAGACCATTCCCCCGAAACAGGCGGAATATGCGCCGTTTCCGGACGGAACGGACCCCAGGCTGATTGAGGTGCTTCGAAACCGGGGAATCTATCAGTTGTACAGCCATCAGCGGCAGGCCATTGATCTGGCCAGCGAAGGGAAGGATATCTGTGTGGTTACCCCGACGGCCTCGGGCAAGACCATGTGTTACAACCTGCCGGTCCTCGGGGAAATCATGAAGAATCCAGATGCGAGAGCCCTGTATCTTTTCCCGACGAAGGCCCTTTCGGCGGATCAGGTCGCCGAGCTGTATGAGCTGATTGAGGCCATGCATGTCGATGTCAAGACGTATACCTATGACGGGGATACGCCTGCCGCTGCCCGGCGCGCCGTGCGTCAGGCCGGACACATCGTGGTAACCAATCCGGACATGCTGCACTCCGGGATCCTGCCGCACCATACCAAATGGGTCAAACTCTTTGAAAACCTCAAGTATATCGTTATCGATGAAATTCATGTGTACCGCGGGGTATTCGGCTCCAACCTGGGAAATGTGATCCGGCGGCTTCTGCGTCTCTGCGAATTCTACGGCTCCCATCCCCAGTTCATCTGCTGCTCCGCCACCATCGCCAATCCGGACAAGCTCTCAGAAAGTCTCATCGGACGGCCGGTGGCGCTGGTGGACAAGAGCGGTGCCGCCTCCGGCGAGCGCCATGTGATTTTCTACAATCCGCCGGTCATCAACGAACAGCTGAGTATCCGGCGTTCGGCGCTGCAGGAGACGATTGCCCTGGCCTCGCGCATGGTGGACAACAACATTTCCACCATCGTTTTTGCCAAATCCAGGGTCAGTGTCGAGGTGATTACCCGGCATCTCAAGGAACGGGTCAGGGAGCCCCTGGGCAATTCCGGAAAAGTCCGCGGGTACCGCGGCGGATACCTGCCATCGCTGCGGCGCGAAATTGAACGCGGCCTTCGCAGCGGCAGTGTCCGGGCCGTTGTCTCCACCAATGCGCTGGAACTGGGCATTGATATCGGACAGCTGGATGTGTGCATCATGTGCGGGTATCCCGGAACCATTGCCAGTACCTGGCAGGAAGCGGGACGGGCAGGCCGGCGGAAAAATACCGCGCTGACCATCCTCGTGGCCACCTCTGCCGGACTGGATCAGTACATTGTCAGCAATCCGTCCTATTTCTTCGGTCATTCACCGGAAAATGCCCTGGTCCATCCGGACAATCTGTATGTCCTCATGAACCATCTGAAGTGCGCGGCCTATGAGCTGCCCTTCAGGGAAGGGGATTCGTTCAGTCAGGGCGTTTCAACAGCGGAACTGCTTGACTATCTGGCGGAGGAGCATGTGCTGCAGAAGACGGGGGACCGGTATTACTGGACGGCGGAAGAGTTCCCGGCGGCCGACCTTTCCCTGCGGTCCGTCACCAGTGAAAATTTCCTGATCATTGACATCTCCAATTCAAGCGATGTCAGCACCATCGCCAACCCCAAGGTCATCGGGGAGATGGATCGTTTCACCGCGCCCATGCTCCTGCATGAGCACGCCATTTACCTCCATGAGGGACAGCAGTATCAGGTGGAGAAACTGGATTTTCCCGAAAAGAAAGCCTATGTCCGGGCCGTCGATGTGGACTATTATACGGATGCGGACCTCAACACCAGCATCAAGGTCATCGATGTGCTGAAAGATCAGGAATTTGCCTCCTATGAGATGGCCTATGGGGAAATCGTCGTCACCTGGCTGGTCACCATGTTCAAGAAATTCAAGCTGGATACCCAGGAAAGTCTGGGATTCGGCGAGGTCAATCTGCCGGAACTGGAGATGCCGACGGAGGCCTGTTGGTGGGCCCTTTTGCCCTCCATGACCTCCGGCTATTCCATGGATGACCTGCAGGGCGGCATGCTGGGACTGGCCAATGCGCTGCGGGAAATTCTTCCGCTTTATCTGATGTGCTCCCCGCATGACCTCTGCGTGCAGTATCATGTCCGGGATCCATTTACAAGAAAACCCACGCTGATTGTCTTTGACAATTACGCGGGCGGCATTGGTCTCAGCGAAAAAGTATACGGAATGAAAAACCTGGTATTTGAGGATGTGGCCTCCCTGATTTCAAAATGTCCCTGCGAATGCGGCTGTCCCTCCTGTGTTGGGCCGGTTAGTGAGGTGGGACCGAACGGAAAACAGGTGGCCTTTGAACTGGCGGAGAGACTGAAACAGCTATGATCAGCTTGCGGGAGAAACTGAAAATGGTGAAAGCCGGTTCCTCGGAAACGAAGAAACCGGCTGAGCCTCAAAAAAACCCTTTATTTATGGAAGAAAACCGGGTTCCTGCCGCTGTCCTGACCGGTGTGGACCGGATCACCCTGGAGGAAATCCGGGCCTGTGAGCCCACTTTCACCGGGACACAGTGGAATCTGTCCGATCTTCTGTTTCTGGATACGGAAACAACCGGCCTCTCCGGCGGCGCCGGAACCCTGGCCTTTGAAATCGGCGTCGGCTATTTTGAACAGGACAGTTTCGTGATCCGGCAGTACGTGATCCGGGATTATCCCCAGGAGCGGGAAATGCTGGAGGCGATCATTGCCCTGGCGAAAGAGCACGGCACGATGGTCACCTTTAACGGCAAGACGTTTGACTTGCCGCTGATTGAATCCAGATGCATCATGAACGGACTCCGGTTCTCTTTTGCCGGATGTCCCCAGCTGGATCTGCTGCACATCTGCCGGCGGGTATTCAAGCTCCGTCTGGGCCGCTGTAATCTGGCCACGCTGGAAAACGCGGTGCTGGGGACGGAGCGGGAGGATGATCTTCCGGGTTCCCAGGTGCCGCAGCGCTTTTTTGATTACCTGAAAACCGGTGAATTTGGTCTGATCCGTGATGTGCTGCGGCATAACTATGACGACGTCCTCAGCATGCCCAAACTCCTTTCCCGTGTGGCTGAGGCATTCCGTGCACCGGAGTCGCTCAGTTACCCGGAGGATATTTACGGCGTCGGCCGAACCCTGATGCGGGGCGGGCATGTACGGCAGGCCAGGGAATGCTACCGGATTCTGGGACACACGAAGATGGCCGGCCACGCCCGGCTCCGGCTGGCGGAGAGCTATAAAAAGGACCGGGACTGGGAACAGACGGTTTCCGTCTGCGAACGGATGATTGCAGAAGGGGAAAATGGCACCTGGCCGTATATCGAACTGGCCAAATACTATGAGCATATACAGAGGAATTTAGACCGCGCAGAACAGATGAGCCTTCGGGCACTGAGTGTTCTGCTGAACCGGATGCCGCTTCAAAACGGCAGCAAAGAACGGGATCAGGCCGAGATCAACGGCCTGTACCGACGGATTGAACGAATCAGACGAAAAAAGGAAAGGCGGGATTCCAATGGGACTGTTTGATCAGCTGGCAGCAACCAGAATCGTCAACAAGGCCATCAACGAGCAGAAAAAAGGTAATTACGCACAGGCAGAGGAACTCTACCGTGAGGCATACAAAAAAGGCATGACCTCTGTCGCGCATCTCAGCAGCTTCACCGGTCTTCTGGTCAGAGGCGGGAAATTTGATGAGGCGCTTGAGGTGATCAAGCGGACTGAAAAAATGGGCGGACTGACTGAGCGGGACAAACTGAACATGCACATTCAGTATGCCGTGATTCTCTGGCGGAAAGGGCATCTGGATCATGCCATTGAAATTCTTGAAGCGGATGCAAAGAAGGTCAAAAACGGAACACTCTATGCCGTTATCGGGTATCTCCTGATTGAGAAGGGGGATGCGGAAAAGGCGCTCAAATTCAATCAGGAAGCGCTTGAGTACGATGATGAGGATCCGATCTTCCTTGAGAACCTTGCCCAGGTCTATTACCGTCTGCTGGGCGATAAGGAAAATGCCCGGAAGTATTTTGAGAAGGTTCTCAAATTCAAACCGGAGGCCATTGATACCAACTATTTCCTTTCCCTGTATGATGCAGAGGAAGGGAACAAGGAAAAGGCACGGGAGCGGCTTCACATTGCTGCCAAAGGCCGCTTCTCTCAGCTGAATTATGCCACGCCGAAAATGATTGAGGACGCGCTGGAGGCACTGGATAAGGCATAAGCATCTGAATTCCATGACGATGGGCAAAGCATCTTGGCAGCCTGAACTATTATGCTCGAACTCACCGACGTATTGCAAAGGATGATCAGTATATGAAAAGAATTCTGTTTATGGGTATCCTGATTCTCTGTCTGCTTCTGGGAACAATGGGAAATGCAGAAAAAGGACAGCTGCTTACATTCAAAGCACATATTCTTGGCGAAAACGAAGATGTTCCTTCAGAAACAATCTATGCAAACCATGAGATTAACTGGCTGGTTGTCTGTAATCCGGCTTTTCTTAAAGACAATCTGAATGCCTTTGAAGAACTGGATACATGGGTATTCGCGGAGGATGCTCTGATTATTGTTGTTCCAAGCATGGATAACGACAATGAAGTGGAAATGGACATGACAATAGATGACTTGTCCGTGCCACTGTCAGTCCTGGTCCTGTCAAAAGAGGCGAAAATCAATGCAGATGGACCGGTGACCTGTTTCGTGGACAAAAACGGACGACTGCTGATGAACGAGGCTGCCGGCGATCCGTTTGCAGAGGAAATGATCCGTTGTTATCAGGACCTGAAAGAGACAATGGAGGAAAGTGACACTGCAGCATCCTCAAAAGAAAACAAGCCGGAGTCTCCGACAGAAACAGCGCCGGAGATGAATGATCCGGAGTCCGTTCCTGAGACGAAAAACAATGCACAATCTATCACCGGAAGAACCGTTCATGATGCCCCCTTTGACAGTGCTTCCGCATTTGCATCCGGTTATGTGAATGCATTTGCCGTATGTGATGCAGGAACCTTTGAAAACACACTTGAACAACTGGTTGAGATTGATACCTATTGTGCACAACAGTTGCGTGGTTCAAATTTCTTTATTTTCGTAAAGAACGGTGATCCCTCTGTTTTGAGAGATTCCGCCATGTCCTTTATCAGAGATGCCGCCATTGTTCTTGTGGATGACGGACCGGCAATCTCCACCCTTGTTGCTCCGGCACTGTATATCGCCGACTGGGATGGCACGGTGCTGACAGAACCGATGAACATTGAGGAAATAGAAGCTTTCTGCTATAAGTACAGTGACCTTTTAGCGCAGAAATCCGCTGATGCTCTGAACGGTCTGAAGGGACGGAAATTTATGCCACTTCAAGTGACCGACATGAACGGAGAAAAGAAAAGCACGGATGAGATTTTCTCACAGAACAAATTGACCGTCGTGAATATCTGGGAAACAACCTGCAATCCTTGCCTCGCAGAAATGAAGGACCTCAGCAAACTGAATGCCTCTCTCCTTGAACGGGGCGCAAGAGTCGTCGGTTTCCTTGCTGATCAGGCAACAGATGAGGATAAAAGCGTTGATGAACTGATCGGAGAGAGTCAGAAACTGATGAGCGAGGAAAATGCCGATTACGATAACTATGTAACCGGGGCAGATATCATGAAACAGGTGCCATTTTCCGGAACGCCGCTGACGCTGTTTATCGACCAGGAAGGGCGGATTGTTGCAGCTCCGGTTTTTGGCGCGTATATGGATCAGGTTGAAAAAACGGTTGATTCCCTTCTGTGAGCAAAATGAACGGCAGACCTGAAAAGGGAGGTTTTCCTGTGACGAAAAGACTATTGCTGCTTTTGTGCATCCTCTGCCTTTGCTGGAGCTGGGGTCTGTGTGAAAAAAGCGCAACACTGCTTTTGTATATGTCCGGCAATGACCTTGAAAGCGCTGCCTGTGCTGAAATACAGGAGCTGATGGAGGGCGAGTACGCAGATGAGTTTAACATCTGTGTCTGGGCGGGCGGCAGTAAAAATTGGGGCGGTGAATTCGGGTTTGAAAACGGTCAGCTCAATCAGGTAGTCGTCGGAAATGGAGAATTTCTTGAGCAGAATACAGCCGGGAAGGTCTCCGTTGGAAAACCGGAAACGCTGAGCGATTTTATCGTCTCCTCCATCAGGGAATATCCGGCAGACCGTTATTTCCTGATGCTCTATGATCATGGTTCCGGCCCGGCTGGCGGAATGCTGTTCGACGGTGTTTTCCGGTATGAGCACATCGGCATGAGCGGTCTGCATAAGGCACTGGTTCAGGCTCAGCAGCAGCTGGGCGATCTGTCATTTGACATCATTTCCGTACATGCCTGTCTCATGGGGACCGTGGAACTGCTGGCTGCCTGCCAGGATTATGCCGATTATATCGTCTGCTCCGAGGGACTTGTTCTTGCAGGTTCTCTCAAGAACACTTTCCTTCTTTCGTCGCTTCAGGAGAATCCGGATATCCCGTCATCCGTCCTTGCCACGGCATGGCTGGATGCGTACAGCGAGGAATCTGGACATGAATATCAGCTCTCTGCTTTTGATATGCATCAGACACAACCGTTGATTGAGAGCATAAATACACTCCTCGAGCGTATGGCACAACGGATGGATGAATCGACCCTCCTTGAACTCATGCGTTCACGCGCGGGCATGCGGGATCTTTCCGATGAATCTCAGGAAAATGCAGCGAATGAGGATATCCTCTGGGATACGGTGGACCTGTATCCTTTCCTTGCTGCTTTCGCTCCATATGAGCCGGAACTGACAGACCGTATTCCGGATCTCCTGTCCAATGCACTCATAGGAAATGTTCCCGGAAGAGATAAGAATGTGAGCGGCATTGGTATTCTGTTTCCCAGAGTACTGCTTAATGGCGATTTTGAAAACACGTTCACGCAGTATTTTTCAGGTCAGCTTCCCGGAGCTGAACACTTTATTCACCGTTACTGTGCACTGATCGAAGGGCGGGGAAGTGACGAAACACCTTCGGCGCGTCCTGAGCCAGGGCAGAGAACATCTGGTTCAGGCACGTCCTCCCTGATCACTTCCGGGGAACAATCTGATCAGGCGAAAAACGAAGAGGGGACAGAGGGGGAAAGTCTTTTTGATCTGAAGACGGAAAACAAGCAGGATGAACTGGCTTCAGATAAGCAGCCAACGTCTGAACAGAGCACCGGCACGAGTTCGGAGTCATCCTCCCTGATCACTTCCGGGGAACAAT
The DNA here is from genome assembly GCA_002395225.1 of Christensenella sp. UBA4263. Lineage (GTDB taxonomy): Bacteria > Bacillota > Clostridia > Christensenellales > Aristaeellaceae > Ventricola. Next base: position 15,344 of record DGWH01000018.1, on the reverse strand, counting down.
CTGATCAGACGGAAAACAAGCAGAATGAACCGGCTTCAGATAAGCAGCCAACGTCTGAACAGGGCCCCGGCACGAGTTCGGAGTCATCCTCCCTGATCACTTCCGGGAAACAATCTGATCAGACGGAAAACAAGCAGAATGAACCGGCTTCAGATAAGCAGCCAGCGTCTGAACAGGGCCCCGGCACGAGTTCGGAATCATCCTCGCTGATCACATCCGATACCAATGCCGCAGCTGAACCTACCTCAAAGAGCCAGGTGAGCACAGACAATACCGGCTCTGATGAGCTCTTCGACCTGAAAACAGATTCTCCAAAACCAGATGCACATCCCTCATCAGAGGAAAAGACCTACTGGCTGCAGCTGGACAAAGAGGAGATGGAGAGTCTGGTATCGGCAACAGGAATTCTCACAATCTGCTCTGAACGAAATGGGCAGAAAATCTATACGGATCTCGGGACAGATCTTGACACCATCATCGACTGGGAAAGCGGAACCGTCTCCATGGACTTTGACGGCCATTGGATGCAGATCGGCGGAAACATCGCCGTGATTAATGATATGCGGGTGATTGAGGATTCTCTGTATATCACGGTTCCGGCAACCGTCAACGGTGAGTCGGTGCTGCTTGAGTACCTGTTCAAGGGAGATTTCAGCCAGGGACAGCTTCATCGGATCATGGATTCCGGAAATGACCTCGGTCACAGAGCGCTCACGTTGCTCAATCAGAGCACGATTGAGAACGTTTCTCTGAGATACTGGTCCTTTAACTATGACAATGAACCGGACAATTTTGAGTGGTCCGGCGAACCGATTCCGCTGGATGAGTGCCTTACGGCTGAATCCGGTCCGCTTCAGAGCGAATACTTTATCACGTTCGCGCTGGAAGATGTCAGCGGAAACACCACCTATTACGATGCCGTTCCGCTAAAGTAAAGACCCCTGTCAAAGGCCGGTGTGATCCGGCAAATCGAAACAGACCATACATTCAGCGCCGGCTGACAGAACATGTGGGTTTTCCACCCGTTCTGTCAGCCGGCGCTGTTTTATCAAAGTCCCGTTCATGGATCAGAAAAGAGCCGGCCAAAGCCGGCTCGGATTGATCAGGATACGGAAACCTCAGGTTCCGCGGTCACAACGAGGTTCTCACCGTTGTAGTCAACGTTCAGGATGCTGCGGGGCTCAATGTCCTCGGCAATCAGCTTCTTGGCGATCAGGGTTTCAACCGTACGCTGCATGAACCGCTTGAGCGGACGCGCACCGTAAACCGGATCGTAGCCCTGGTCCACAATGAATGTGCGAGCAGCGGGTGAGAGACTCATGGTCAGCTGCTTGTCGGCGAGACGGCGGTTGAGGTCAGCCACCTGCAGATCGACGATGCGGTCAATCTCGCTGCGTGTCAGCGGCTTGTAGAACACGATTTCATCGAGACGGTTCAGGAATTCCGGACGGAACTGGCTCTTGAGCATGTTTTCCACCTGCTCACGGGCACCCGGCCGAATATTGCCGTTTTCATCGATTCCCTCGAGAATGGCGGAGGAACCGAGGTTGGAGGTCAGAATGATGATGGTGTTCTTGAAATCAACGGTCCGTCCCTGAGAATCGGTGATCCGTCCGTCGTCCAGCACCTGAAGCAGGATGTTGAAGACATCCGGATGGGCCTTTTCGACCTCATCGAACAGGACGACCGAGTACGGACGGCGCCGGACAGCCTCGGTCAGCTGACCGCCCTCATCGTAGCCAACGTATCCCGGAGGTGCACCGATCAGACGGGAGACGGAGAACTTCTCCATGTACTCCGTCATATCGATACGGATCATGTTCTTCTCATCATCAAACAGAGCCTGCGCCAGAGCTTTGGCCAGTTCGGTTTTACCGACACCCGTGGGTCCGAGGAACATGAACGAACCAATCGGGCGGTTCGGGTTCTGAATGCCGGCACGGCTTCTCAGAATGGCCTCAGAGACTTTGGTAACGGCTTCATCCTGGCCGATGACCCGCTCATGCAGGGTATCCTCCAGATGCAGCAGCTTCTCGCGTTCGCCCTCCATCAGCTTGGATACCGGAATGCCGGTCCACCGGGCGATAATCCGGGCAATCTCCTCCTCGGTCACCTTGTCACGGACCAGGGAAGAGGAATCCTTTGCCTCCTCCGCGAACTTCTCCTGCTCGGCCAGTTCCGCCTGCAGCTGCGGCAGCTTTCCGTATTTGAGCTCAGCTGCCTTATTGAGGTCATAGTTGCGCTCGGCTGCGGCAATCTCGCCGCCGACCTGCTCAATCTCCTCACGGAGTTTCTGGACCTTGCCGATGGCGTTCTTCTCGTTTTCCCACCGGGCACGCATGGAGTTGAACTGCTCCCGCATGTCGGCCAGCTCGCGCTCGATGACCGCCAGCCGCTCTTTGGACAGGGCATCCTCTTCCTTCTTCAGGGCCGCTTCCTCAATCTCATGCTGCATGATCCTGCGGCGGATGTCATCCAGCTCCTGGGGCATGGAATCCATCTCGGTACGGATGGTGGCACAGGCCTCATCCACCAGGTCGATGGCTTTATCCGGCAGGAAACGGTCGGAAATATACCGGTTGGAGAGGACGGCCGCGCTGATCAGCGCCTGATCCTGAATCTTGACGCCATGATACACCTCATAACGCTCTTTCAGGCCTCTCAGAATAGTAATGGTATCCTCAACCGTCGGCTCTGCCACCATGACCGGCTGGAAACGGCGCTCCAGTGCGGCATCCTTTTCGATGTACTTCCTGTACTCATTCAGGGTTGTCGCACCGATGCAGTGCAGCTCGCCGCGGGCCAGCATCGGCTTGAGCAGGTTGCCTGCGTCCATGCTGCCTTCGGTCTTTCCGGCACCGACGATGGTATGCAGCTCATCAATGAACAGGATAATCCGGCCTTCACTGGCCTTGATGTCGTTGAGAACTGCCTTGAGCCGCTCCTCAAACTCGCCGCGGAACTTGGCACCGGCAATCAGCGCGCCCATGTCAAGAGAGAAGATCGTCTTGTTCTTCAGACTGTCCGGCACATCACCGGCCACGATCCGCTGCGCCAGTCCTTCGGCAATGGCCGTCTTGCCGACGCCCGGCTCACCGATCAGCACCGGATTGTTCTTGGTCTTCCTTGACAGAATCCGGATGGCATTCCGGATTTCGCTGTCACGGCCGATGACCGGATCCAGCTTGTTCTTCCGGGCCATTTCCACCAGGTCCTGACCGTATTTCTTGAGCGCATCATAGGTGGATTCCGGATCCTCACTGGTTACCCGGGCCGCACCGCGGACGCTCTGAAGGGCCTCAAGGAAGCGCTTCTTTTCAATATTGAAGGTTCTGAGCACGCCGGCAAGGGCGTTGTCCGCCGTGTCAAGCAGTCCCAAAAACAGATGCTCGACGGAAAGATATTCATCCCGCATCTGGCGCATGGACTGCTCGGCGGCGTTAATGGCCTTGGAAAGGGCAGGGGAAAGAGAGGACTGCTGATTGCTGCCCGCAATCTTCGGCAGACGCATGATCGCGGCGCTGACCGCGTCATGGACCGCATTCGGGTCAATATTCATCTTTGAGAGCAGCTGCGGAATGAGTCCGGCTTCCTGCTCAAGCAGTGCCTGGCACAGATGAATCTGTTCAATCTGCGGATTGCCGTAACTGTTGGCAATCTGCTGGGCATTCTGCAGTGCTTCAAGACTTTTCTGGGTGAAACGATTGTTATCCATACGTATCATCCTCCTTTATATGGAACAGCCAGCCAGCGCCCGGACAGGCCGGGTCACTGTTGTGTTTTCTTCGTTTGACGCGGTCATTATATCATGGTCAAAGAAAGTCAGTAAATAGTAAAATCAGCAGAATTATTGGAATATTTTTAGATATCCTGTACAAAAAAAGCAGGCAGGGCCTGCTTTACGGAATCCGGGTAAGAAGGGAAACGGGAACCTGGTACTTGAGATAGGTCTTGGAGTGGTCATTGTTCATGTAGTAATTCCCCCGGGGACTGGCGACCATGACCCGGGCGGATTTCCCGAGATAGGAAACGATCCCGCTCAGCGTCTGTCCCTCATAGGGGAAGGATACGTGACTGCCCACCGAAATACCGGTTTTCTGGGTGGTTTCCGCGGCAATGGTGGGGAGTTCATGGGTATGTTTGGTATGGCCGAAGACACCGTGGGCGAAATACATAAAGCGGCTCGAATGACCGGTTGCCCCATAATAGGCGAACTCAACGGCATGACACAGTTCATGTTCAAAGACAACCAGGAACGCTTCCTGAGGCGTCGGAACGGTCAGGCCGTTCAGCTCAAACGGGCCCTCTTTCATCCGGAACAGAAAATCGGAGGACATCCGGATCTCCGCATCCGGATAGGCGGTCAGCATTTTCGGATGGATGAACTTTCCGGCAGCACTCAGAAGCCTTGAACTGGCGGTCACCTTGATGCTGTGATAGCGCTGGCCGAGAATTCCTCCAAGAAAAACGGCATCGTAGTACTGCAGCATCAGCTGAAGGGTGGAGTACTTAACAGACCGGACCGGAATCGCGCCAAATCTGGGATCGGCCTTGATAAGGGCCTCCAGAATCTGGCTGCGCTTATGCTGAATGACTGCCGGGGAATTACTGGTGGAAAAGGGAAACGGTGACGACATGTTTTACCTCAGATGGATTAAAGTGTAAATTCAACGCGTACGGCTCTGCCAAGGAAGTGAATATCCGAGACGCTCAGCTGTTCTGCCCGCATTTCGCGGTCACCGCTCTGCAGCAGAATCCGGGTCTTGTCAAAAATCTGGACCTTGCGCAGCACCCGGTGTGCACCGTACTCAACCAGCATAATCGTCCCGTCCAGCGGCAGCTGCTGGGGGAGAATGAGGACAAGGTCATCCCGCTCAATGCGGAACGCGCGCATGGAATCATCCGGCATCTTATAATAAACAACACGGTCCGGATTGGCACCTTCGATTTTCCCGTCCTGGATCGGCAGAAGCCGCCGGTCTACCTGAACCCAGCCTGCGTTCATCACCGGAACCGGCTTAAGAACACTGGACAGGGCATCCAGCCAGATTCCGCTCTGTTCTTCCTTTGAAACCGGTTTAGTCTCCCTGACCGGCTTTTCTTCCTTTGGCTGGCGGATGACCTCATTTTTCTGCGGGGAGATGGTTCCAAGGTCCACCGTCGCAGCGATTTCATCCAGAGAGAACTCGTTTTCATGCTGTGCACCGGTGCCAAGCGTCTTGAGAATCCGCCGCGCCTGATCATCCTGAATGATGCGGCGGCCTTCTTCCACATCCTTGAGATATCCTTCGGATACACCGCATTTTCTTGCAACCTGTTTCCGGGTCAGTTTCTGCCGTGTCCGTTCGAGCAGAATCAGATCTCCTAATCGGCTCATAGATTCCTCCCGGGCTATGCCCACTGTTTTGTAAAACTGCCAGGAAATGAGGCAGTAAAGCACATGTGTCTGTTTTCTGTGCCGGAGGCGCAGACAAAAAGCATTATAGTGTTTTTCGCAGGGTTGTCAAGGAAAAGTTCCCTGACCGGCCTGAGGATGCCGGGAGAACGCCAGGATGATTGATGAATTCGACACCAGCAGCACAGGTCAGTGCCTAAAAAGGCATTTATCATTGAAAACTTTACACATCTGTGTTAAACTTGCCCCTGACATTTGGGAAACTGCTAACAGCAGTGCAGCGGTTCCGTTTTGGCATTGGCCAGGAACCGGAGGAAAGGACAGGACAAAGATGCGGGCAGTCTATGAGCAGGCCGGACTTGACCGGATAGATGAGGAACTTCATACCGGACACGCGGAAATTACGGTGCGGCTGGATTCCGGTGATCTGGTTTATGTACAGGCACACGACAACGGAATCGGCCGGTATTTCGCCCTCTCACGGGTCAGCTATTTTGACGCAGACCAGACAGAGGAAGAGGATGATATTCTGGAGGAATATACCACCGGTCAGGAGGAGAGTGCCGCCGCGGGAGATCAGGATTTCATCGATTTTCTCGGTGACTGGAATGAAAAGATGGAAAAAATGGATGAGGCGCCGTACATTCATTCCATGTTTTCCTCGTATTTTGAAATGGGCGAGAGAATGCTCGACCTGATGCTGGCGGAGATGGAGGAAGATCAGCCACTTGGCTGATCATTTTCATCCCGGCAATGCCGGAATCGGAAGGAATCATGGCGGTCTGTTCGGGGGGAGCGGACCGGTGCCGGAATGGCCGAATACAGAATGGTACCGGCAGGTACCTTTTTTCCGTAAACGGCACAGAACCGGAAAAAGAAAGGGGATTGGGAAATGGCGAAAGCTTACTCGGCAGAGTCACTGAAAGTTCTGGAGGGCCTTGATGCAGTCCGGATGCGGCCCGGCATGTACATCGGGTCCACCGGACGTACAGGTCTGCACCATCTCCTGTGGGAGCTGGTTGATAATGCCATCGATGAGGTGGCAAACGGGTATGCCAAAACAGTCAAGGTCTGCCTGCTGGCAGATGGAAGCGCATCGGTGGAGGATGACGGGCGCGGCGTCCCGGTGGATATTCACCCGCAGCTGGGGATTACCGGCGTAGAGGTGATCTATACCAAACTGCACGCCGGCGGAAAATTTGATCATCAGAACTACCAGTACTCCGGCGGCCTGCACGGTGTCGGTGCTTCGGTCGTCAATGCACTGTCCAAATGGATGGTGGTGGAGAGCTGCACCGGCGGCGGACATTACCGCATGCGCTTTGAGAGCAGTTTTGATCCCAAGGAAAACAAGATCGTCTCCGGCCGTCCGGTGACCCCGCTGGAGCGGATCAGCGCCACCCGCCAGCATGGCACCAAGGTGACATTCATGCCGGATGACACGGTATTTGAGGAAACCCGCTTCAACGGGGACACGGTCCGGCGGCATCTGCGTGAACTGGCGTATCTGAACCGGGGCCTGTCCATTTCGCTGATGGATGAACGGGAAAAGGATCCGGCCAAGCACCTGGTGACCTATGAGTACGAGGGCGGCCTGTCGGATTACATCAAGTACATTAATAATGATAAAACGCCGCTGTATCCCAACATCGTCCAGCTGGACGGGGAGCAGGACTCGGTGAAAATCAGCCTGGCCATTCAGCATACGGATGACTATACGGAAAGCATCTTTTCCTATGTAAATAATATCCCGACGGCGGAGGGTGGCACCCATGAGATGGGATTCAAGGCCGGGTATACCCGGGCCATGAACGACTACGCCCGGAAGATCGGCGTCCTCAAGGAAAAGGACAAGAACCTGACCGGCGAGGATTTCCGTGAGGGAATGACCGCGGTGCTGACCACCTTTGTCAGCAATCCGCAGTTCGAGGGACAGACCAAGGGCAAGCTGGGCAATACAGAGGTCCGGCCGGCAGTGGAAGAGTTCGTCTATCATAAGATGACGGAATATCTGGAAAACCTCAATCACAGCGAGACCGCGACGGCCATGCTGGAAAAGGGCATCCGGGCCAGCCGGGTCCGGGAGGCCGCCCGGAAAGCCAAAGAGGTGGCAAGGGCGAAAAACCAGCTGGAGGCCGCGCCGCTGGTGGGCAAGCTTTCAAGCTGCACCGGACGCAAGCCCGAGGAAAACGAGATGTTCATCGTGGAGGGCGACTCGGCAGGCGGCTCCGCCAAGCAGGGACGCGACCGGAGATTCCAGGCCATTCTGCCGATTCGCGGAAAACCGCTGAACGTGGAAAAGAAGCGGATTGACCAGGTGCTGGCCAACGAGGAATTCCGCTCCATCATCACGGCTCTGGGCACCGGCATCGGCGAGGATTTCAATCTGAAGAACCTCAAATATTACAAAGTCATTATTCTGTCGGATGCCGACCAGGACGGCGCCCACATCCGGGCGATCCTGCTGACCTTCTTCTACCGGTATATGCGGGAGCTGATCACGGATGGACATGTCTATATCGGCATGCCGCCCCTGTACCGTGTGGCCAAGGGCGATACGGTCGTCTATGCCTATGATGACAAGGAACTGACCAAAGTCACCAAGGGCATCGGAAAAGGCTATACCATTCAGCGGTACAAAGGGCTGGGAGAAATGGATCCCTCGCAGCTCTGGGAGACGACGATGAATCCGGAAAACCGGCAGCTGATGCAGGTCACGCTGGAGGATGTGGCTGAGGCGGAACGTCTGGTCACCGTCCTGATGGGCGACAAGGTCGAACCGCGCCGCGAATATATCACGGAGTTTGCCGATTTCAACAAGGTTGATACATTCCTTGAGAGAGAGGAGAAGAACAAGTAACATGGCAAAGAAAAAAGCGCCGAATGAGCCTCAGGAGAAAACAGAGCCGCATGAGATTATCCAGAAATCCATGGATGAGGTCATGCACATTTCCATGATTCCCTATGCGGAACATGTTATTCTGGAACGCGCTCTGCCCAGGGTGGAGGACGGTCTCAAGCCCGTTCAGCGCCGTATTCTCTTCACCCTGCACGAACTGGGCGTCACGCCGGACAAACCGCATAAAAAGTGCGCCCGTATTGTCGGCGACTGTCTGGGCAAGTATCATCCCCACGGCGACAGCTCTGTTTACGAGGCCATGGTCCGCATGGCCCAGCCATATAGTCTTCGCGGACTGCTGGTCGACGGACACGGAAACTTCGGTTCCATTGACGGGGATTCGGCCGCGGCCATGCGTTATACCGAGGCCAGAATGGCCCCGCTGGCACTGGAGATGCTGCGGGATCTGGAAAAGGATACCGTCAGCTTCAGCTTCAACTTTGATGATACCCTGAAAGAGCCGGACATTCTGCCGTCCCGTTACCCGAACCTCCTGGTCAACGGCAGCTCCGGCATTGCCGTCGGCCTTGCCACCAACATCCCGCCGCACAATCTGCGGGAGGCCATTGATGCCACGCTGCTGGTGCTGGACAAGCCTGAGGCGACCCTGGAGGAGATCATGGCGGTCATGCCGGCGCCGGATTTCCCCACAGGCGGATGTCTGATCAAAAATGAGGAGATCCGCACGGCGTATGCCACGGGCCGGGGAAAACTCACTCTGCGTTCGCGGGTGCATATTGAAGAGGGCACCGCGGGCCGCAAACTCATTGTCATTACCGAGGTGCCGTATGGCGTCCCCAAGGCGGGAATGCTGGAAAAGATCCTGAAGCTCAGTGAGGAGCGGAAGGCACAGCTCTCCGGTATCTATGACATCCGGGATGAATCCGACCGGGAAGGCCTGCGGGCCGTCATTGAACTGCGCAAGGATGTGGATCCGAACGCGGTTCTGAGCGTCCTTTACAAGTATTCGGACCTGCAGATCACCTACGGCGTCAATATCGTGGCCATTGCCGAGGGCCGGCCGATGCAGCTGGGCCTCAAATCCGTCATCGAGTACTATATCAAGCATCAGGAGGATGTCATCCGGCGCAGGACCATCTATGAGCTGGATCAGGCCCGGGCAAGGGAACACATCCTGGCCGGCCTCATGGTGGCGGTCAACAACCTGGATGAGGTCATCCGGCTGATCCGTGCCAGCAAGACCCCCAAGGAAGCCAAGACACAGCTGATGAGCCGCTTTGAACTGGATGATATCCAGGCACAGGCCATCCTGGATCTGCGTCTGCAGCGCCTGACGGGCCTTGAACTGGATACGCTCCGCAAGGAATATGAGGACATCCTGAAGACCATTGCCAGACTTGAGGGCATTCTGAAAAGCGAGAAAAAGCTCAAGGCCGTTATCCGCAAGGAAATGGAAGAAATCCGTGACCGCTTCTCGGATGACCGCCGCACCTCCCTCATTGACGATGATACGGACAAGCTGCCCATCCCCGAGATTCAGGTGGAGGCAGAGGAAACCGTCATGCTTCGCTACCGGGATGGTCAGCTGCGCCGGGTCAGCTCCAAGCTGCTGGCACGCATGATGCAGCAGCCCGAACTCGTCCCGGATATTGAAGACATCCAGATGACCATGACCGATGAAACCATCTATTTCTTTACCAACCTCGGTACCTGTTATTCGCTGGATGTGGTGAAATTCCCGGAAACCACCAAGCCGAAAGACCGCGGCGTGCAGCTGACCGGTCTGTTCCCGGGCCTTTCGCCCAATGAACACTGCATCGCCATGTACTGCTTCAAGCCGTCGGACAAGGACAAGATGCAGGACCTGGTGTTCGTGACCAAAAGCGGCCAGCTGAAACGCTCCAGCGCGGAGGAATACATCATCCGCCGGACCCGGTTCGCGGCGCTCAAGCTGAAGGAGCCGGATGAGCTGGTGGGCATGATGCGCATCCCCTCCGATGATGCCGGGGATCTGCTGCTCATCAGCCGCAAGGGATTTGCCCTTCGGCTGCCATTCAGCTCCATTCCGGTCACCGGCCGCTCCTCCGGCTGCGTCAAGGGCATCGTCCTTGATGCTGATGATGCCGTTGCCCGATTTGTCAAGCCGTCTTCCTCCTCGACGCTGTTTGTCATTACCGACCGGGGCTTTGGAAAACGCATGCTGGCCGCGGACATCGAGCGCATGGACCGAGGCCGCAAGGGGCAGAAAGTCATGCCGATCACCAAGAGCGGGAACATCGGCACTCAGGTCATGACCCTTCTCTGCGATGAAATTGATAAGGCCGTGATCCGGCAGTATCACGGGAATGTCACGGAGCTTGAGCTCTCCGGAATCCGGGTGCTCAGGCGAGCGGATGCAGGCGAGATGCTGGTGCCGGTCCTGCTGGATGATACCGTAACCAATGTGGAGGGCAAATGAATCTGAACGATCTTAATCCGCAGCAGCGAGAGGCAGCCTCGACCCTTGAGGGGCCGGTGCTGGTTCTCGCCGGTGCAGGATCCGGAAAAACCAAGATGCTCACGTACCGCGTGGCCAATCTGATTGAACATGGCGTGAAACCCTGGCATATTATGGCCATTACCTTTACCAACAAGGCAGCCAGGGAGATGCGGGAACGGGTGGTAAAACTGGTGGGGGAAGATGGAAACGATGTATGGGTTTCCACCTTCCACGCCGCCTGCTCAAAAATCCTGCGGCGGGATATTGAAAAGCTGGGGTATAACCGGAACTTCGTCATCTATGATGATGCGGACCAGAAAAGCGCGCTGAGGCGCATTCTGACGGAGCTGAATCTGGATGAAAAGGTCTATTCCCTGGCTTCGGTAAAGAGCATTATCAGCCACGCCAAGGAAAAACTGCTTTCACCGACGGAATGGAAACTGACTGCACCGCCGGACTATCGCAATGAAACGTATTATGATATTTACGTGCGTTACGAGAAGCAGCTGAAGGAAAACAACGCCCTTGATTTCAATGACCTGATTATCCGCACACTGGAACTGTTCACCCAGCATCCGCCCGTCCTGCAGTATTACCAGAATCTGGTTCAGTATCTGCACGTGGATGAATATCAGGATACGGACATGGCACAGTACAACCTTGTCTCGCTCCTGGTTCAGGAGGATCACAACCTCTGTGTAGTAGGCGATGATGATCAGTCCATTTATTCCTGGCGCGGCGCCGACATTTCGAACATCCTGAACTTCGAAAAGGATTACCCCGAGGCAAAGGTGGTCAAGCTGGAGCGGAATTACCGGTCCAGCGCCAATATTCTGGATGCCGCCAATCAGGTGATTGCAGAAAACTCCAACCGGATGGAAAAGGCGCTCTGGACGGAGCGGGAAGCCGGTGACAAGATCGTCTATCGGATCTGCAGGAACGAGATTGCCGAGGCCGAGTGGGTGGGCGACAAGATCCGGGAACTGCACGGGCAGGGAGCCAGTTACTCAGATTTTGCCATCCTTTACCGGATGAACTCCCAGTCGCGGAATCTGGATATCGCCCTATCTACCCGGGGCATTCCCTATAAGGAATACGGCGGGCTGCGCTTTTTTGACCGGAAAGAGGTCAAGGACGCCCTGGCCTATGTCCGGCTGGTGGTGAACCCGACAGACGATGTTTCCTTCCAGCGCGTCATCAATGTGCCCAAGCGGGGCCTGGGCGAAGTCAGCATCAATGCGCTGATGGACTATGCCGCCGCCGAGGGCATTCCAGCCCTGAGCGCCTGCATGTCTCTGCCGGATGATTTTAACAAACGGATCAAAAACAAGGTAGAGGGATTCGGGCAGCTGCTCATGCGTCTGACCCTTGAAATGGAGCAGCGGACCCCTTCGGATTTCGTCAAGTACCTGATCGAGGAAACCGGCATGCTGAAAGAGCTGGATGAGACGTCCTCTGAGGACAACATGCAGCGAAAAGCAAACCTGTTCGAGCTGGTGAACGCGGTCAAGGAGTACGAGGAGGCCAACCCCGAAAGTACCCTTTTCGATTTCCTTCAGAGCACCTCGCTTGAATCCTCCTTTGATCAGATCGATGAAACCGAGGGTACGGTGATGCTGATGACCATGCACGGCGCCAAAGGCCTTGAATTTCCGACGGTGTTCATGGTTGGAATGGATGAGGGAGTATTCCCGTCCTACCGGGCGATCAAGGAGGAGGATGAGGATCCGGAGAAGATGGAGGAGGAGCGGCGGCTTTGCTATGTGGGCATCACCCGTGCCGAAAACCGGCTGTTCCTCTCCCATACGGAACAACGTATGGTCTATGGCGACAAAAAAGACTATGAGAGTTCCCGCTTCATCGACAGCATCCCGGAACGGCTGATTGAGATGGATGAATCCGTGAATCCTTTCGGCGGCTATAAAGCGCCCGAAAAGAAACCAACGCTGTTTGAGATGGAGGAATCCCTCTTTGACGGCGGCAATCTGTGGAAGACACGGAGCAGTCAGGGCAGCATGGGCCGGGCAGCCGGATTCGGTTCCGGAACCCAGGTCAAGGTCGGCGGTGTGACCATTCCGGGCGTTCAGAAAGGCTTTGGCACGCAGATGTCCTCCTCCGGCGGATTCACCGGAAGTGCAGGCATTGGACAATCCGGGATTTCAAAGGCCACGGAGCAGCGGCGTGTGTCCTCGGTGGCCGATACCGGCTTCGGGACGACAACTTATCAGGTTGGCGACCGGGTCATGCACAAGAAGTTTGGAATGGGAACGGTGGCTGAAATCCGCCCGGGAAACGGCGCGGATGACCGGACCCTGGTGGTTCGCTTTGGAAACGGCGAGACAAAAGCACTCAAGGAGCGTCTGGCACCCATCGTCCGCATGGAGGATTAACCGATGAATGAACGAATGCAGGAACTCATAGAGAAACTCAATCAGGCGAATGTTCAGTATTACGAAAACAATGAGCCCATGATCTCGGATGATGAATGGGACGCGATGTATGCGGAACTTCGGAAACTGGAGGAGGAGACCGGCATCCGTCTGCCGGATTCGCCAACCCGGCGGGTTGGCGCCAGAACCATGGAAGGATTTGAGCCGCACCGGCATATCGCCCGGCTCTGGTCCATGGATAAGGCGCAGACCAAGGATGAGGTCATTGCATGGGCGAACCGCTGCATCCGGCTGGGACAGGATTATGAGAGCAAGGCGGTGCATCCGTTCTGCGTGGAATATAAACTGGACGGCCTGACCATCAATCTGACCTATGAGGGCGGAAAGCTGGTCGGAGCCGCCACCCGCGGGGACGGCGTGACCGGTGAGGAAATCCTGCCTCAGGCGCTGACCATTGAAAACATCCCGAAAGCGATTCCCTTTGCCGGCCGGATGGAGGTGCAGGGAGAATGCATCATGCGTCTCTCAGTCCTGAGGGCCTACAATGAAACCGCGGAGGAACCCCTCAAGAATGCCCGCAACGGCGCCGCCGGGGCCCTCCGGAATCTGGATCCCGAGGTCACCCGGGCCAGACATCTGAGCGCGATCTTCTACCAGGTGGGCTATATTGAGGGCCGGACATTTGAAAGTCAGGGGGAGATGCTTAAGTTCCTGCAGGAGCAGGGGCTTGAGATCAGCCCGTTTGCCTGCGAGGCCGATACCATTGAGGAAGCCCTTGAAATCGTCGACCGGGTAGAGGAGCAGCGGGACAGTCTGGACTTTCTCATTGACGGGGCCACCATCAAGCTGACGGATATGCGTCTTCGGGAAATTCTCGGGTTTACCGACAAGTTCCCCCGCTGGGCCATTGCCTATAAGTTCCCGGCACAGGAGGTCGTCACCACCCTCAAAAAGGTGACCTGGGAGGTGGGCCGCACCGGAAAGCTGACGCCTCTGGCTCATCTGGAGCCGGTGGATATCTGCGGGGTCACCGTTCAGAAAGCGACCCTGAACAATTACGGGGACATCTGCCGAAAGCATATCCGCAAGGGCTGCAAGGTCTGGGTGCGCCGCTCAAATGATGTTATTCCTGAAATCATGGGTGCCCTGTGGGATGGCGAGGGTCCGGCGCCTGAAACGGATATCGAGAAACCGGAAACATGCCCGGCCTGCGGGACGGTACTGGAGGAAAACGGCGCCCATCTGTTCTGCATGAACCGGACGAGCTGCAAGCCGCAGGCTGTGGCACGGCTGGCGCATTTTGCCTCCCGGCCCGGCATGGATATCGAGGCATTTTCCACTAAAACGGCGGATCTGTTCTACGATGCCCTCAACATGCGGACCGCGGATCAGCTGTATACGCTGACCCGTGACCGGCTGGTTGGCCTCAAGGGATTCGGGGACAAGAAGATCGAAAAACTGTTTTCCGAGATTGAAAAGAGCAAAACCTGTGAACCGGAGGCGTTCCTCTTCGCCATCGGCATCCCTAACATCGGCCGCCGGACAGCTGCTGACCTGATGGCCCATTTCGGCTCCTTTGATGCCCTGATGGATGCCACCCAGGAAGAACTGGAAGAGCTGCCCAACGTGGGGACCATTGTTGCCCGGTCCATTACCGACTTTTTCAGGGATGAGGAGAGTCATCGTCTGGTACATGCCCTTCTGGCCGCCGGCGTGTCCCCGAAAGCCGCCCAGACGGAAAGCGGAACGCTGTTTGCCGGAATGACCTTTGTGCTGACCGGCACGCTGCCCACCCTGACCCGGGCACAGGCGGAGGAGATGATCCGCCAGAACGGCGGGCGCACGGCAGGCTCGGTTTCAAAGAAAACCAGCATTGTGCTGGCCGGCGAAAGTGCGGGGTCAAAGCTTGACAAGGCCCGCACGCTGGGCGTGCGAATCATCGACGAGGACACGTTCCGCGGGATGATTGCCGGCACTGTGCCGGTAAACGAGGCGTGACACTGCCTGTCAAAATAGACGTTGAGAGTTTTTGGCTGTCGTGATATAATCAACAAAATGTTTTGAGAAGCGGCCCTGTCGCGCAGCGACAGGGAAGCAAATCCAGGCTCATGCAGTGCTGCTCTGGCTAGTGACAACAGTGAGGCCTGCAAATAAGTGGCCTTTCGCGCAGCGACAGTCAGGCAGCCTGCAAAGGATAGGCCCTGTCGCGCAGCGACAGTT
>DGWH01000064.1 GCA_002395225.1 Christensenella sp. UBA4263 | reverse complement strand
ATTGGCATTACTGTGCGCACATGTTAGTTCCTCCCTGAATCCTGTGAAAAAGCAAATGTTTTGACAATAACGGGAACGACACGTCCGCCGCTCAGAGGTTCACCGATGTCAACCGTGTCCCCGTACATCAGCTCGATCCCGTCCAGGCAGAGAAAGGGGGTTCCCTTCGGCCAGCAGCGGGACAGTGCCTGCCCCAGAGCCTTGGCCATATCCTCCCTGAGAATCAGGACCTTCACATTTGTGGCCTGCATGGCAGAGGCGATTTCCCGTGCCGCGGCCGTAAGGTCGGCGAAGGTGGGGGAGGCAATGCCCTCCATGTACAGCGCACATTCCCCCTCAAAGATCCGAAGCTGATCCGAGATGGCCCCGGCCAGTCCCGGGATATCCGCGGCGGAGGAAAAGGGAACCTTGGCCACGGGCAGGGACGGCAGGGGAAAATGAATGCCGCTGAACTGAACGGTACTGCCGGAAACGGCAACGCTGTACGCACCGGCCCCGATGACGGTTGCGTGAATGGTTTCTGCCGGACGGAGCACGCGTTGTTTTTCAAAGAAGAGAGACCGGGCCAGCGCATGGCCCAGGGCTTCGCCCATATCACAGAACGGATTTCTCTCCGGGGACAGGCCGTAGATACAGTCGGCCACGCCGCCTGAAAAGGTGAACAGTTCAGCATCCGGGTGCTCCGGCAGTTCATGCTCCACAGTCAGTGCATGATACAGCGCCGTCCGGGGCCGCAGGCCGGCCGCCTCCTCAAGAACCTGTGCCATCCGCTGTGCCAGACGGGCCTGATCCGCATCTGAAAGCGCGATCCCTGTCCGGAGGGGAATGCCCGTATCAAGGGCAATCTGTTCCATGGCAGGGGTAAAAGAGAGCACGGTATGCTGATCTCCTGTAAAGCGAAGCAGACGTCCGCCCACATTGAGACATCCGTCGGCAACCGGATCGCCGCCGGCAAACAGCGCCATATTGGTGGTTCCGCCGCCAATGTCCAGGTTCAGTACCCGGCGTCCCCTGTGCAGGGAAAGATCGGCGGCCCCGGAGCCGCGTCCTGCCAGGATGCTCTCAAGGGATGGCCCGGCGGTAGCAACCACAAAATCACCCGCCAGCTGGGATAATGCCTGGGTAACCGCTCTTGCATTGGCCTTTCGGGCGGTTTCACCGGTAATAATGACCGCGCCCAGACGGATATCGGCCGGGGAAATGCCTGCCTGATGGTAGGCGTTTCGGACGATGTCCTCAAGAGCCGGAGCATCGATGGTGTCACTGCTGAGAAGTGGGGTGAGTACCAGAGGAGCACGGTAGAGGATTTTCTTCTCAGTAATCCGGATGCGGGGAACGGAAAACGCCGAGGCTGTATTGCTCAGCGTCAGCTGACTGAACACGCACTGTGTGGTGGAGGTACCAATGTCAATTCCGACACTGAGCAGCTGTTCTTCCCGCATTGAAGGTGCCTCCTTTATGAGCAGTGACTGGATCTATCGGCACCGCTGGTTTCCGGTGCTCATATGTGACAGATCGTCGCTGCGCCTCGAGCCCGCTCAAGCCTGCATTTGGCCGTTGAGCTTGGGCTCTGGTAAGTCAGAGACGAAGTGTTAAATTTCCCCAAAACGTATATACCACACGCTGTGCGTTTTGTCAATGTAAAAAGAATTATCAGGAAAATCGCTTCCTTGACAGAGGCAAATTGCAACATTATAATACCGTTAAATTTGGTACAACGCAACAGCATTTTTCTCTTTTTGGCAAAGAAAAAAATGCGGACAGGCGGTGAACAATGAACTGGATGAGAACGGAGATGGAACGGCCGGGACAAAGGGAGCAGTTTCAAGATGCTCTCCTGCGCGGGGATCGGCCTGCCGTGGAAGAAATGATCCGTCAGGAGCTGGCAGATTATCCGTACTGGCGGGATGAACTGCTGGGAGAACTGACGGAGCAGTATCTTGAGGGGGCTGTCCCGTTCTCTCAGCTGACGGTTCTTGCCGAGGCAGCCGCGGCACTGGCGGAACATTTACCGCCGGTGGCCGTATGCGGAAGCCTGGAGGGAAATCCCGGGGATACGGGGCGGAACTTCATTCAGATGCTCTTTCGCGCATGGGGCGTTCCGACACTGGATCTTGGTGCGGATGTTCCGGCAGATCACTTTCTGGATGCTGTTTCGGGGCAGGGAATCCGGTTCGTCATTGCCGCAGCCTTTTCCGCGGATGATGCCGGCGCAGCCATGCTCCTGCACCAGAAAGCGATGGAGCGGGGAATCCGGGATCAGTTTGATCTGCTGATTTGCGGTGCGAAGCTGACGGAAGAAACCGGGAAGAAGCTGCAGCTGGCGTGCATGGATCACCGGGCGGCGGCCGTGGCCAGATGGGTGGTGCAGACATGGAAAAACAGATGATCTTTCCGGCAAACCGGTTTGCGCTTGTACCGGACAGGGATGAGGTGTTTGCCTGGCTGCAGTGTGATGCGGGCCCGTGCCGGGCTGCATTTGAGAGAGAGTGGGTACCAGCCCTGCAGCTGCTGGAGGAGACGATGACGCCTGTGGCGGTGTGCGCGCAGCGGAATGCGAATGCACTGACGGTCTTTCTGACCATAGGGAAGGAAACGGAAAAGCGTGTTTCGGCCCTGTTTCAGGAGGAGCGGTACATTCTGGGCAGCCTGCTGAATACCCTCTGTGATGAGATGCTTTTCCAGATGGACAGTAAGCTGGCAAATATTCTGCAAAGGGAACTGGTCTCAGAGCATCTGTATATGGCCGAGCGGCTGGAGCCCCGGGTGCATCTGTCTCCGGAAACGTTGCAGGCTGACTTCGGCAGTTTGCAGAGCATGGTCCCGTTTGCCCGGGTGACTACATCCGGCGTGCTCTATCCGGCGAAATCCATGCTCTATCGAATTGTGCTTACGGGAGAGTCCCGTACGGTTTCCGCCCTTCACGACTGTGCCAGGTGTGATCAGGCGGACTGTCTGTACAGGAACAGAAAACACGAATCCTTAAGGGAAAAAGAAAAGCTCCCTGAAAGGGAGCTTAAGGAATCGACCAAAAGGAGGAAAAGGCTGGTGTGGCGCGAAGAGATAGGCATTCCAGTCTTGTTAAGTTCAAATGCTTCTGTCGATGATAATTCGGAAGTGTCGAGATTCATGGACTATTTTAAGCTTGCCGATCCAAACGATGCAGCCTATGGAGCATTATCAGATAGAGTGCATCTTTTGACGTGTTAATAAGCGGATAGCTTAACGATGATTAAATGGATGGAGCAGGTTCTGTTACACGATACGATTAACCATGCTCCGAGGGGAAAATTTCATGTTTCAGTTTACTCGTAAGGACAAGAAATCAGGCATAACCTATGTGTATGAGCAGGAATCGCGCTGGATCCCAGAACTCAAACAGTCTCGTGCAATCAGACGCATCATTGGCAAATTGGACGAAGAGGGAAACATCGCTCCGACTCGTTCGAGAAGAAAAAAAGACACGGTCGAACCAAATGACCCAATATCGGGGAATGGACAGATCGCAGAGGACAGAATGGAAAAGCTCGAGAAAAGAGTTGCTGCTTTAGAAAAGCAAATTGCGGATTTCCAGAAATCATATGAAAACGACATGCAGATAATCAGGGAAACTGGTAAAAAGCTGACAGCGCTGAAATGAGCAGGTCATGCATCAAAGAAGAAGGAATGAACATTGGCTCGATTACTGGAAAAACGTTTTGATGGAACGGTGGAATTTGTGGGAGTACCGCCCGTCAGACGATCAAACGAAAGAAAAGCCGTGCCACTGGCACGGCTTTCATACTGCCTGATTACAGGGCAACAATCAGATCTTTCCGGATGGCGGCATAAACGGTGTCACCTTCGGTGAAATCCATCTGATTTTTGTAAACCACGTCGGCATTCAGGGAGAGGTTTTCAAAATCCACCGTGAACCGGACCAGATTGCCGTGGGAGATATGACTGGAAATCTTGCCCTGGGCAACGAGGAGATCCGCGGTTTTCTCCACTGGTTTCCGGCTGAGCGAGATGATTTCAGGCCGCACGGCCACATCCTTGCCGGGAATGGCTGAACCGAAGACCCGGTTAAAATCGGCCGCGGCCGGCAGGTTGTAGTTCCCGATGAAGGTGGCGGCAAACTTGGTGGCCGGATGGGTATAGATCTGCTCGGGAGAGCCGGACTGTTCGATTTTCCCCGCGTGGAACAGGTGAATCATGTCCGACATGACCATGGCCTCATCCTGGTCGTGGGTGACGAAGATGGTGGTGATGCCCAGCTGCTGCTGGATCCGGCGGATTTCGATCTGCAGGTTTTTGCGCAGCAGCGCGTCAATGGCGCTCAGCGGCTCATCCAGCAGGAGGACTTTCGGGGCTGTCACCATGGCGCGGGCCAGGGCGACGCGCTGCTGCTGACCGCCGGAAAGCTGGGCGGGGTACTGGCTGATTTTGTCGCTCAGTCCCACGATGTCAAGCATCTGTTCAACCTTCTGTCTGATTTCCGCTTTGGGCAGCTTTTTCAGCTTCAGACCGTAGGCCACGTTGTCCCGTACGTTCATGTTGGGGAAGAGGGAATACTGCTGGAAGACCATGCCGATACCGCGGCGGCGGGGAATGACGTCGGTGATTTCCTGTCCGTCCAGGTAGATATGCCCGCTGGTGACCTGCTCAAGGCCGGCCAGACAGCGCAGCAGGGTGGATTTTCCGCAGCCGGAGGGACCCAGCAGCGTGACCAGCTGCCCCTTTTCCACATCCAGGTCAATGTCTTTGAGCACGTGATTCGTGCCAAAGAGTTTATTGATTTTCTCAAATCGGATGTAAGACATGGCTTATTGCCCTCCGTTTCTGATCTTCTCAAGAGTACTCCGGTTCTGCAGGGTCAGCACGACAGCGGTGATGGCAAAGGTGATCAGCATGATGACCACAAACACGGCAGAGGCCTCGGTGCTGGAGCGCTTCATGGCCTGATAGAGGAACTTCTGCATGTTGTTCACGCTGGTGCTGGACAGGTTCCGGATAATGACGTAATCACCGAACAGGAGACCGACCGCCAGCAGGCTGGAGACGGTGATGCCTGTGAGAATGTTGGGAACGATGACCTTGAAAAAGGCGCGGAATTTGCTCTCGCCCAGCATTTCGGCAGCCTCAAGGAGCATGTTCATGTTAATGGCCCGCATGCCGTTGCGGATGCCGTTGTAGATGTGGGGCAGGATAATGATGCAGTAAGCCCCGATGAGCATGACCATTCGTCCGCTGAGAATGGTCTTGCCCTTGGCATAGAGGATCAGGATGGAAACGGAGAGGATGACGCCCTGAATGGTATAGGGAATCATGCAGAGAATCTGAACGTATTTTTCCAGTCTTGGAAAATAGACCGTGACCACGAAAAGGGCCAGCAGCACCACAATGATGGTGATGACAATGGGCACGGCACAGACGATCAGGGTCTGGTACATGGCCGTCAGGAACGCGGGATCCGTGAAGATTTTCTGATAGTTGGCCAGGGTAAAGCCCCGGGGGATGATGCCTGTCCAGTCCTCAAACAGACTGTAGATGATGGTGGCAAGCAGGGGAATCAGCAGCCAGATGACGACGATGGTCATCACAATGTTGGCGGATATCCGGGCACGTCGGTTCATCCGGTCTTACCTCCCTTCCCATTTGGTCGTCTTTTTGGTGATGTAGTTGTTGAGCAGAATCACCAGACACATGATCAGCATCATGACGACGGACAAGGCGGCACCCAGCTTCGGCTTGGTCTTGATATCCCCGACAAAGGAGGCGGAGATATTCACCGGCAAAAGCGAGAAGTTGTTCATCAACAGCGCATAGGCCGTGGCATAGGCGCAGAGGGCATTGGCAAAGAGCACGCTGATGGTCGAGAAGATGCTGGGCAAAAGCACCGGAATGGCGACCTTGAACCAGAAATGAGCGCTGTTGCCGCCCAGCAGCATGTTTGCCTCATTCCATTCCTTCCGGATGCCGTTGAACGCCGGAATCAGGAGCAGGGTGGACAGCGGAATCTGGAAATAGATGTACATCAGGGTCAGACCGCCGCTGGTATACAGATCGAAGTTCTGGATGAAGTCGAGATGATAGACACTGGCGATCTGCTTGATCACGCCGGCGTTGCCCAGGATGATCATGTACGCGAATGCCAGCGGAACGCCGGCAAAATTGGAGGTCATGTTGAGAACGGTCAGGAACGCATTGCGGAACCGGCCTCTTGAATTGTGGGCCGCACGGGCGCCCAGGAAGGCGATGACGATGCCGGCAATGGTGGAGACGAGGGTGATCCTGAGGCTGTTCTCAATGGATTTCTGATACTTGAGGGTCGTGAAGATTTTGGTGTAGTTGTCCAGGGAAAAACGGACGCTGGCATTGCTGTCAAGTCCGAAACTGTCCACGATCAGCATGAGCAGCGGAAGCAGTTCGTACATGATGACCAGAAAAAGGAAGGGGACCAGTGCCAGCAGATAATAATACCGGTTGTTCCGGCTGGTCAGCACCGTTCCTTTGTTTTTTTGTTGCATAGGCGTCCTCCGTCTGAAAAATGAGGGGGCGCACTTTTGGAGTACGCCCCCGAAGGCTGTCAGTTAATTGGGAATCAGTTCAGAAGAGGAATAATGTTCTCATCCCACCACTCGGAGATCTCACCGCAGACCTCGGCGTAGTGCGCGGCATCGGAGATGCCCACGGCATTGGCATAGGTGGAAGGATCGAAGGTGGAGGCGATGACCTCATCCGGAATGGACACGTTGGTGCGGGTCGGGATGGCACCGGCCTTGGCCAGGTTGATCTGTCCCTCATCGGAGAAGATGAATTCACGGGCCAGAGCAGCAGCGAACGGAGAGTCGCTGTTCTTGCTGATGACGCTGGCATAGCCCACCAGGATGGCGCCATCCGAGGGGATGCCGACGGTGATGTTGTAGTTGGGGGTCTGGTCACGGTAGGTCAGCACGTTGTAGGACCAGCTGACGCCGCATTCCACCTCACCGGCCTGAATACGGGCAAGGAGGATGTCGCCGCTGTCGATACGGCCGGCTTTGGCCATCTCGGTCCAGAAATCATAGGCCGGCTGCAGGTTGTCAAGATCGCCGCCAAAGGCATAGGCGGTGGCAACCACAACACCCTGACCGGTGGCGCCGCCGACGACGTCGCCGATGGTCAGCTTATAGGTTCCCTCGCGGACATCCTGCCAGCTCTTGGGCATGGGCTGTCCCTTGGCCAGATCGTTGTTGAAGATGAAGCTGGTGCATCCGGTGTAGGCGATCATCCATTTGCCCTCCGGATCCTTGGCCCAGTCAGGGACGCTGTCCCAGTTGGTGGTCTTATAGCTCTGGACCAGATCCTTGTCCAGGGCCACCTGTGTGAACGCGAGTCCGACATCACCGATGTCGCGGGTGCTGTCGTTTTCAAACATGCTCAGCTCTTCCGCGCTGCTCATGTCCTCGTCAGTATGGGCAATGCCATAGGTTTCGGTCAGGCCTTTCCAGCTGTCGCCCCAGTTGGCCCAGCTGTCCGGCATGCCGACGGATTCCACATGTCCTTCTTCCTTTGCCTTGGCGATGATTTCATCCAGCGTATAGCTGTTCAGGTCATCGGCCAGTGCGCAGCAGACGGTCAGCACCATGGAAAGCGCGACAAAGAGAGCAATCAGTTTTTTCATGGTTTTTTCCTCCTGTATATTTTTGGGTACATCGGTTTGTACCAACTGACTGCATTATATATGATCTTTCATGGGAATGTCAAATAGGAAACAGATAAAACTGGTGTAAGTTTAGCGCTAAACTGAATGTTTTTTTCTGCAAACCGCATGAAAACAGGAATGCAGGGTTGTGGAATTGTCTGAATGCGGGCAAAACGGACAGGAACCGGACCGGTGCCGGAAATCCCTATTTTTTAGGTCGGAACTTTTTTAAGCTTTTTTTCAGCTTTTAATTGTATAATGGCATTGACAATAACGTGGTGGAGGGATACCCGTGCGTCGGAAAAACAAGAAAAAGAAGAGATTTCTGCCGGTCATCCTGGTGCTGGTACTGTGCCTGGCCGGTTTTGCATTGTCCCGGAATCTGACCGCAAAAGAGGGTCAGAAGATGCGGATGGTGACCGTTGAGCGCGGAACGATTGAAACCTATAAATCGTTCAGTGCGACCCTGAATGTGGAAAACAGCGAGACCATATCCAATACGGAGGGCGTGACGACCATCAAGGAACTGTACGTCAAGGCCGGTCAGCTGGTCAGCAAGGGGGATCCCTTGGTGATGTTGGGAACCGGAAAGGTGTATGAGGCATCCATCAGCGGAACGGTCAATGAGATGCGGTTTAAAAAAGGAGATTTCATCTGGCCCAATGTCACCCTTGTGCAGGTCAGTGACCTTGAGCATCTCGAGATCCAGATTCAGGTGGATGAATACGATGTCAAGAAAGTGGAAGTCGGACAGAAATGTTATGTGACGGTGGTGCCGCTGTCCATGGAATTTGAAACCGTCATTTCCAATGTCAACCGGATGTCAGCCAGCAACGGACGTGTGGCCTATTATCCGGTGAGGGCAAAGCTGGAGGTGCCGGATTCCGTCCTGCCGGGCATGACCGTCAGCGTCCGAATGGCGGATGAGCGGGCAGAAAATGTCCTCACGCTGCCGCTGGCTGCACTTTCCTTTGATGAGGACGGGAAGCCCTTCGTCTATGAACAGGACGGGGAAAACATGATAAAAATCCCCCTTGAGACCGGCCTTTCGGACGGCATGCAGATTGAAATCCGGTCCGGTGTCACCGAAGGGGAACAGGTGTATGTGCCTGTACTGGGTGAAGAGGAGGAAACGACGGGAACACTGACCCGGCTGCTCCGGCAGATTTTCGGCACACATTCGGTCTATAATGAGGAAAAAGCAGTCCGCGGCACCCGGGACAATGGCCGCAGCGGGCAGAGCGCGGGAACAGAGCCGGTGCCCGGCGGAGAGAATCAGAATGTGCCCGGCAGCCGTCAAAACCGTGAAAACGGACAAACGAGCACGCCTTCCGAGGCATCCGGGGCGGCGGGTGAACCCGGACAAGCGGCGGATACATCCGGAACGGCGGATTCTGCGAAACGGCCGGGAACACGGAGAACCGAATCGTCTGTTTCACCTAATGAGACGGATACCGGAACCGCGGAAAGAAGCCGGCCCGAAAATGGGACGGACACCGGATCGGCGGGGAGAAGCCGGCCAAAAAATGGGACGGATACCGGATCGGCGGGGAGAAGCCGGCCTGAAAATGGGACGGATACCGGATCGGCCGAAAGAAGCCGGTCTGAAAACGAGACGGAAACCGGATCGGCGGAGAGAAGCCGGCCTGAAAATGAGACGGATACCGGAACCTCTGAGCGAACCAGGCCCGAAAAGGGTTCGGGGCAGCCGGCAAGTGCCGGGTCCGGAAACGGCCGGCAAAGAAATGAAAATGCAGAGGAGCGTGCACAGTGAAACGAAGATGGGGTCTTGCTTTTTTCGGTCTGCTGGTCATGGCGGCGCTTTCCGGAAGTGCGGAAATCCTGCTGAGCGGCAGAACCGTTCCGGGGGAGGCTGTCAGCATGCGTGCTCCCTATGGGGGAATTGTCAAACGGATCGATCTGCGGCAGGGAAGTACCATCGCAGTGGGGGATGAAGTGGTGGAAATGGCCACTACCCGGGTGATGGCAACGGAGGATGGCGTGGTCACCGGGATCTTTGCCGAGCCGGGGGATACGGCGGAGCAGACGGTCCTGTACCTGGCGCCGGTCAGCAAATTTACGGTGACCTCGTCCATTAAAAAAGCCTACGAATCGGTGGATACGACCTATGTCATGGCGGGCGAGACGGTGTATATCAAGTGCGCGAAAGACGGAACGCACAGAGCTGTCGGGCGGATTACGAAAGTCAGCGGGTCTGACTATACGGTGGAGACGGTTGCCGGGGAACTCTACATGGAGGAGACGGTCTACCTGTACCGGTCACCGGATTACGCATCCAAAAGCTGCATCGGATCGGGAAAGGTTTCCCGGACCGGCGTTCGCAGTGTCCAGGGAACAGGGAGCATTATCCGGATGTATGTGTCGGATGGCGAGGAAGTGGAGCGCGGACAGACGCTGTTTGAAACGGTGGAGGGAGATATTGACGGCCTTCGGGCCATGGAACCTGTCCTGCGCTCGGAACTCAGCGGAATTGTGGCGGAGGTAGCGGTCAGTGCCGGACAGAAAGTGGCAAAGGGCGATACGCTCTTTACCTGCTATCCGGACAATTCACTGAAAATTGAGTTTGATATCCCGCAGGAAAACCTGTCTGAGGTGAAAGTGGGCGATCCGGTACGCATCTACTTTGAGTGGATTGAGGAAAAGGAGCCGGTTCCCGGGGTTGTGACAGAGATCGCCTTCGTGGCAAATGAAACAGAAACTGGTGAACCGGTTTACAGCGGATATGCGGTGTTTGAAAATACTCCTCAGGTGCGTTCGGGCATGAATGTCCATGTGGAGATTGATCAGGGGGGAGAAGAATGAGAAAGAATCAGGGATTGCTCTTTGCATGTTGTCTGATGTTTCTGACTCAGATTAACCTGCCTGCCGTGAGCAGAGCGGAGGAGAATGGCCTCACTGAGGTGATTGAGGAAGAATATGAAGAGGAGAACCTCAATTCTTCTGGATATGAATCCGGGGAAGGAGGCGGCAACAGTGCCGGCGGTGATAATTCCGGAGAAGGCGGCGACAGTA
>DGWH01000024.1:2015-7400 GCA_002395225.1 Christensenella sp. UBA4263 | reverse complement strand
GAATCGGCGCATTCGCACCGAGCCCACGCCTTTTCCCGGCATCGGCTTGCAATTTTCAGAAAACGTGATAGAATCTAGCAGGATTTTCCGGTCAGGGAAGGAGGAATGAGATGGCATCCAAAACAAGAGCCGCTGTTTTTTTTATCATCACTCTCGTTTTATTTCTCTGTCCTTTTTCCGTTTTCGCTGAGGATGAACCCGCCGAGGATGTTTTTGTTCCGCCGCGTCTGTCCGAAAATGCCATTCCATGGGATGAACGTCATCCGGAGCTCCTTGACGGCGACATGCTGTATGCACAGAGCGCCATCCTGATTGAGGCCACCACGGGTGAGACGATCTTCGCCAAAAACGCGGATGAGATCATGTACCCCGCCTCCACCACCAAAATCCTGACGGCTTATCTGGCCCTTCAGATGGGAGATCTCGCCAATGATGAGGTCACCATCTCACAGACCGCCGTGGATCTGGTTCCCGCAACCTACACGCGCATTCCCGTGTCCGAAGGGGAAACCGTCACCTTGAAGGACCTCATCGCGGCCACGCTTGTCCGTTCCGGAAACGAGGGTGCAAATGCCATTGCGGAATACTTTGGCGGAAGTGTAGATGGATTTGCCGATCTCATGAACGACGCCGCCCGGATGCTCGGCTGCTCGGAGAGCACACATTTTACCAATCCCTCCGGCGTGCACGATGAAAATCATTATACCACCGTGCGGGACATGGCCATTATCGCCCGGGCGGCCATGATGAATCAGGAATTTGCGGATATCGTCAGGAAAAACACCTACGATATGCCGGCCTCAAATAAGCACCCTGCCCGTCAGTTGGTGGGTCAGACGGCCATACTGAATCCGGAGAGCGACTATTATTACAGAGACTGCATCGGTGTAAAAACCGGCTTTACCAACCGGGCCGGCTACTGTTATGTCGGCGCCGCCGAACGAGACGGCATTAACCTCATCTCCGTCGTTTTTTACAGTTCCCGTATCGGCCGCTGGACCGATACCAAAAAACTGTTTGAATACGGTTATACCCAGATTCAGAGCATTACGCCGGAAGCACTTTACGCAGATGATCCGCGGGTTATCGAGATTGCCGGTTTCGATCTGGATGATCCCCAGCACGGCAACCTGACCCTGGGCATTCGCGCAACGGATGAAACCAAGGACATGAAAATCATCGGCCGCAAAGCCATGATCGATTCCCTGCGGGAAAACTTTTCGCAGATCTCCTCCGTTGCCTGGACCCGGGATTTCCGCGCACCCATTTCTGTCGGCGACACCATGGGCGTCCTGACCTTCTACTCGGAAAACAAAGGCACCGCCACGTATGATCTGGTGGCCACCAGATCCATTGCCGCCAGGGAAGACGCGCCCCCGACGCTTGAACAGATCGAGGCGTACACGCTGGCAGATGAGAATCCGTTTCCGCGTCTTTCCATGGACCTGATTATTCCGCCTGCTTTTGTCCTCCTGGTTCTCTTTTTCCTGATCCGCGCCTGGATCCGCCGCCGGCGCAGGCGCATGCGGAAGCTGAACCTGATGCCCCCGCCCAAGAAACGTCCTTTCCGGGAACTCTGAGCGGACAGACCAAAAAAAGGACTGAGCACTGCTCAGTTCTTTTTGGTTTATCCGCTCTCTTATTTTCCCTGTCCGTAGTACGCATTCGGTCCATGCTTGCGCATGAAGTGCTTGTCCTGAATGTGCTGCGGCGCCGGCTGCGTGGCGGGATCAATGGAGATGGTAAACAGCGCCATCTTGGCGACCTCCTCCAGAACGCCCGCATGATACACGGCCTGTGCGGGGTCCTTGCCCCAGGTAAACGGTCCGTGATTCCGGCAGATCACCGCAGGCACAAAGGCCGGATCCAGGTTTCTCTCACGGAAGGTCTCCTCAATCACCACGCCGGTATTGAGCTCATAATCCGCCTCAATCTCCTCTTTGGTCAGTGACCTGGCACAGGGAACGGGACCGTAGAAATAATCCGCGTGGGTCGTTCCGAAGCAGGGAATATCCCGGCCGGCCTGGCCCCAGCCAACCGCGTACGGGCTGTGCGTATGAACAATGCCGCCAATCCCGGGGAAGACCTTGTACAGATGCAGATGGGTCTTGGTATCGGTGGACGGATTGTATTTGCCCTCGACAACCTTCCCATCCAGATCCAGCACCACCATATTCTCCGGCTTCAGATTTTCATATTCCACGCCGGAGGGCTTGATCACAACGTACCCTTTCTGCCGGTCGATTCCGGAAACGTTGCCCCAGGTAAACGTCACCAGATGCATTTTCGGCAGAAGCATATTGGCCTCATAGACGGCCTGTTTCAGTTCTTTCAGCATTTCAGATTCCCTTCCCGCTCTTATTTATTTTCCGTCAGTCCGGATACCGCCGCCTTTTCTGCCGGCAGAACTGCCTTGAACTGACGAATATACGCATTGAATCCGGCCACATCCTCGGCTTTCGGTTCAACCGTGCTGCCCTCAGCCCCCGCAAACACGCGGTTCTTGAGGTAATCGCCCAGCGTTTCGCCCTCTTCCCTGCGTATCGCATAGGCCGTCAGAACGGCCATGCCCCAGGGGCCGCCCTCGCCGGCCGTCTTCATCACGGACACCGGTGTATTAAGTGCCGCGGCCATCAGCTGCTGACCGCTGGTTCCCGTCTTAAAGAAACCGCCGTGTCCCAGCAGAGAGACGATCCGGACCCGCTCCTCCTCCGTCAGGATATCCATGCCCAGCTTGAGCGTCGCCACGGCGCCATACAGCAGAGACCTTGCCATATTGGCAAAACTGAACCGGGCATCCGGAAGACGGACCAGCATCGGCCGTCCCTCATCAAGACCGGTAATCGTCTCGCCGGAGAAATAGT
Source organism: Christensenella sp. UBA4263 (assembly GCA_002395225.1). Lineage (GTDB taxonomy): Bacteria > Bacillota > Clostridia > Christensenellales > Aristaeellaceae > Ventricola. The sequence goes on along the minus strand of DGWH01000024.1, from coordinate 4,536 downwards.
TGACGTTAATGACGCCGCCGCAGTCGGCCTCGCCCTGAAGTGCCGCACCGAAGATGGCCTCATAGACCTGATTCATGCTGACCTTTGCGCCGGCCGCCGCGGCAAAGCCGCTCAGCATCTCCGCATAGGCATTGATATCGCTGGTGCAGTTGTTGCAGTGGACCATTGCCACCGGCTTCCCGTCCGGCGTTGCCACGTTGTCAATCTCCACATGCACCCTGGAAAGTTCATGGTCAAGGACGATCATGGCAAAGACGGAGGTGCCTGCGCTGATATTGCCGGTTCCCGGAGTAATGCTGTTGGTGGCAACCATTCCGGTTCCCGCATCGCCCTCCGGCGGCGCCATCCTGGCTCCCGCCTCAAGCTCGCCGGTGGGATCCAGTAGGCGGGCTCCCTCCTCCGTCAGGCAGCCGGCATCCGCACCGGCCGGGATGACCTCAGGCAGGATATCCGTCAGTGTCCACTTAAAGCCGCAGGGTTTAATGAGCTGGTCAAACTGCGCCACGCGCGCGGGATCATAGGTGCCCGTATCATCTTTCAGCGGGAAAATGCCGGAGCCCTCGCCGGTCCCCACCACGCGGCGGCCGGTGAGCTTCCAGTGGACATAGCCGGCCAGGGTGGTCAGGTAATCGATCTGACCCACATGCGCCTCGCCGTTCAGAATGGCCTGATACAGATGCGCAATGGTCCAGCGCTGGGGAACGTTGAACGCAAATGCCTCCGTCAGCTTTTCGGCCGCAGGACCGGTAATCGCATTGCGCCAGGTCCTGAATTCCGCCAGCTGATTGCCCTCCGCGTCAAAGGGCAGATAGCCGTGCATCATGGCCGAAATGCCGATGCCGGCCACTTTTTTGAGTGTCACGCCATACTTTTCGCGTACATCCCTCACCAGATCGGCATAGGCATCCTGAATGCCCTCCCAGACATCACTGAGATGATAGGTCCAGATGCCGTTCTCAAGCCGGTTTTCCCAGGCGTGGCTGCCGCCCGCGATCGGCTCATGCTTTTCATCAATCAGAACCGCCTTGATTCGCGTCGATCCAAATTCGATTCCCAGGATTCCGTTTCCTGTTTCAATGATTCGTTTTGCTTCCTGATCCATCTCGTTTCTCCTCCATCTGATTTCTTTGCCCGTGCGCGGAAACATTATCGTTAATGTTTCCATGCACACGAAAGGTTCGCTTTTCCATATCTCGTTCGAAAGCTCGTTGTGTACTGTGCATTATACGAAAAAACATCGATTCCCGCAAGGTCAGGAACAGAGAATCCACAAAAAACAAAGGATTTTCAACTTTCGTGTCAGTTCGTTTCTGCGGCAGCAGGCGGGTCCGCTTGTACACTTCCCGCCGTTTTGTTATAATAACGGCCCGAAGGAGCATTTGCCCAGCACAGGCTGGCTTTTCCATTCACAATTCCATTCGGCCGCAGATTGGGCCGTTTGAAGAAAGGATATCTCATGAGTCAATCCAAAAAAAGAAGAGCGCATACACAGCAGACCCAGCCGTCATGTGATGTCTTTATCAGTTATCGCCGGGATGGCGGCGACATGACCGCCATGTATTTTTATCAGGCGCTCAAGGAACGCGGCTACCGGGTGTTTTACGATCTGGAAGTTCTGCGTTCCGGCAGTTTTAACGAAGCCCTTCTCCATTCCATCCGCTCCTGCACGGATTTCGTTCTGATCCTCTCCCCGCATGCCCTTGACCGGTGCGTTTCGCCGGATGACTGGGTGCGGGCCGAGATTGCCGAGGCGCTGCGTCTCGGGAAAAACATCATCCCCATCATGCTCAAGGACTTCACCTTTCCGGAATATCTGCCTGAGGATATCGATGCCGTCCGCTATCAGAACGGCCTCACCTCGACAACGGAATATTTTAACGAAAGCATCAACCGGGTATGCAGCCGGTATCTGCTTTCAAAGCCGGTTCTGAAAAAGAAGAAGTCCTCGCCTGTTGCCCCGATCCTCCTTTCCATCGCCGCGGTTCTCCTGCTGGCCGCCGCCCTCATCTACTGGTACATGGATAATCAGAAGCCCTCCGGCGCTGTCCCGCCGACACCTCCCGCCCCCGCAGCAGAGGAACACCGGCGGTCCCATGCAACGGATGTACCGGTTCAGACGGATGTCCCTGCGGCGACCGATGCGGTGATTATCTACCTAACCCCTGCCCCGACAGAGTATCTTTACCAGGAAATGACCCCGGTGCCGGAAATCACCCCGGTTCCCCAGGCCGCAGTGCCTGAAAATCAGACGGAAGCGGCCGTATCGGAAAACGAATACGTGTATCCAACGGATGTTCCGATCATCCTCTATGAAACGCCGATTCCTCTGTATAATCCGTCCGAAACACAGCAGACCGTAACAGCGGAGCCGGCCTATACACAGGAACCTCAGCCGATTATCACCCCGCTGCCGCTGGTAACCCCGGTACAGGAGCAGCAGATCCCCGCCGTTCAGGAAAATGTCCAGCAGGACATCACCGCCGGTGTGCAGGAAAATGTCCAGCAGGACATCACCGCCGGT
>DGWH01000024.1:0-1926 GCA_002395225.1 Christensenella sp. UBA4263 | reverse complement strand
CAGGACATCACCGCCGGTGTGCAGGAAAACACGGAGTCTGTCCCGGCGGATGCAGCAGCTGTCTCTGAGCCGGTCCCGGCAGCCCCTGCTTCCGCTCCTGAGGAAGCCGCCCCGACAGAGACACCCGTTCCCACCGCTTTGCCGGAAGCAAGCCCCGTTTCCTGAATATCCCCGGCCTATGCCGGAACAGCCACAACAAACACGGACTTTGCCGACATCGGCAAAGTCCGTGTTTTTATTCATCATAGGTCATTGACACATACTTATCTTCCCAGACCGGTTCAAGCGGCACGGAACGGTCCAGCGGACAGTCCTTCCACAGATCATCTGCCACCTCCAAGATGATATCCTGCAGTTCGATTTTCTGTGCATATTTCTGAGGAAGATTCCTGTACCCAAGTGCCGCTCCCAGGATGCTTCCGGTCACGCTTCCGGCCGAATCGCTCTTTCCGCCATGATTCACGGCAACGATGAGTGCACGGTCAAAATCACCTGAATACCGCAGGGCGCAGTACACGGCAATTCCCAGGACTTCATTGGCTCTCTTTCCCTCACCCAGGCGATGAATGGCCGCCAGATCATACCCCGGCTTTCTGGCAAAATCCATGGCCTGCTCCAGCTTTTCAGTAAGCTCCGGGAGATCGTCATTGTCCGGGAAATACCGGCCGATTTTCATCAGCACATCCTGACAGGCATCCTCAGCCGCGAAACCGTCCTGGGCAATCTTCCGGATAATATGGGTATACGCCGCGGCAGGCAGCCAGCCAAGAACATGTCCGTGCGTCAGCGCGGCTACCTCTGCCCCCAGCCGGTCCACTTCTTTTTCAATCCACTGCATCCGGTCACAAAAGTACAGTCCGACAGGCGCCGTCCGGACAAAGCCGCTGCATCCTGCACTTTGATTGATCGCATTCTTCGTCGTTCCGCCTCCGCCCGTACGCAGTGCGCTGATGCATGCGATTTCCGGCGTTCTGCGTACAAACATCCCGGGCAGATTCACCAGCCAGGAATAGTGATGCGCCTTTTTCAGCGGATAGGGCTCTGTCTGTGTTCGCAGCCAGTCCTTATAGCTGTCGTTGATATAACTGGTATAGGACGCCTGAATTCCGCGTCTCAGCCCACGGGTTGTCCCACCCAGCAGACCGGTAGCCGTGAAGAGGGTCAGCTGTGTATCATCCGAGATACGCCCCGATCCAAAAGACAGATCATAGCCCAGAATACCTTTTGCTCCATACTTTCTGACAATCTGCTCTTCACTCAGATTTTCAACGGCATATCCCAGAGCATCTCCGGCCGCGCCGCCAATCAGACAACCTCGAAACTTATCCTGCTCCCTCATTCAGTTCACCACCTTCCCAAAACAGCGCTTCCTCCTGATGTCCTGTTTGGATTATAGCATGCTCAAATAAAATTTACCAGTGTTTTTGATGATTTTTCAGGTCTACATCACAAATCTCTTTCTACTTTAAAGGCAGAAAATCGTGCTAATTTCTTCAAATATTGGTAATATTTCACAAATTTTGCAAGTATTCTTCTTATTGTATACACACAAATTGTGTGTGCTCCATTTTTTTTCTTTCTTCGGAAACTTTTTTCTTTCCGCCCGGCTCCCCGCCTGCCGTTTTCCCGCCAAAACAAAAATTCCGGCACCTCTGCCGGTTTTTCTGTTCTCTCCTGTCCTTCTTTTTCGTTTTTGCCGTCTGACTTTTGCCCGTTCCCTGTCAAACGAATATTGAAATACCACAGTCGTGGCTGTATAATTGGATTACATTCGTATTTCTCCGGCAAACAGCACAGAGACTCCGCTGATCCGGAAAATGGCCTGCCGCACCGCGGCAGTATGTCAAGCATGTGCCCCTGAAAAGCACCGGTGCCGAAAGACCAGGTTACGGCTCTTAAGAAACCGGCCTGCCGCACAGCGGCAGT
>DGWH01000038.1:108206-127625 GCA_002395225.1 Christensenella sp. UBA4263 | reverse complement strand
TTGATGATGAAGGTGCCATGCTCGGTCATCAGGGGGAAGTCGCCCATGAAGACCTCGGATTCCTTTACCTCACCGGTTTCCTTGTTGGTCAGCTGAACGGTAACCTTCAGTGCTGTGGCATAGGTCATATCACGTTCACGGCATTCAGCAATCGTGTTTTTCGGAGTCGGATCCAGGGAATAATCCGTAAACGCGAGTTCCAGATTTCCGTTAAAGTCGACGATCGGAGAGACATCGTTGAGAACCTCTCTCAGATCCTCTTGCAGGAATTTCTGATAGGAGTTTTTCTGTACTTCGATCAAATCGGGCATATCCACTACTTCTTCAATTCTTGCGAAGCTCTTTCTGATACGCCCTTTTCCCATTGCCACGTCGTGTACACCGACGTACTTCATGATTTCAGCCTCGTCGCGTTCATCGCGAACATTCACCATGAATGCCATCACCCCTAACTTATCGATTCATGGGAAAATCAGGAGATTCTCCCGGTTATCTCCTCCGTTCCTCCCGCGCAGGAAAGAACTCTCGGATAAAGGATGCGCAATATTCAATTTTCTTCTCGCAACCCATTGTCAAATGACCGTTTCTCGTGTAAAATAGCGTCAAACAGCGGTTAACGGGTAGAAATTTCCTATTTTGCATACTAATGCAATATAGTATTCTACACCATTTTTGAAGAGTTGTCAATAACTTTTGAGTGAAAGATTTTCCGCTGATTTTTGTTGAGTTTTATCGTGTTTCAAAAGGACAGCGCAGACCGCTGTCCTTTTTTCCTGTTCCTGCCGGTTCCCTGTTTCACCGCCTGATTTTCATCTTGTCATTCCCGTGCAAAATGGGTAAAATAGCCGGCAGCAACCGACTGACCGGAAAAACCATTCCTGTTCTGCGTTGCGCCCGCTTTGCGCGGAATTCGGAAGGAGAGTCAAAAATGGGATACCTCTACCTGGTAACGGTTGCACTTCTTTTCAGCTTTGGCGGCACATGTGTGAAAGCGATTAAGCCTTTTTTCGCTCCATCCATGATCACCTTTCTCCGGTTCTTTGTCGGCGTTTTCTGGCTTCTGCTGCTCAAGTCCATCCTGCGCAAGCCTGTCCGTGCAGATTTCCGCCAGGCCCTCAAAACCCACTGGAAATGGCTCGTCTGCGGCGCCGTCTGCAAATTCCTCAACTATACCTGCGAAAACATCGCCCTCACCGTGGGCGTCTCCTACGGCAATATCCTGACGCAGCCGGTCCAGATGATTCTGCTGACCATCCTGGGGGTCACCTATCTCAAAGAGCGCATGACCGCTCAGCGCCTGGTCGGCGTCCTGCTCTGCGTAACCGGCATTTTCCTCATCTCCTGGAACGGCATGTCCATCGAGGCACTGCTCAGCGGCAACCTTCGCCTGACCATTCTTTACATCATTGCCGGCATCTTTGCAGGTCTGTTTGTCCTCGCACAGAAAAAGGTAGCTGCTGACTTTGATGTCCTTGACAGCAACCTTTTCATGTTTTCCGTGGCCGCCGGCATCGCTTTCCTCGTGCCTCTGGGCGAGGGACGCGTTCTGCCCGCCGGCATCCCCTCCGCCGGCGCCGTCATCGCCATCGCTTTCTTCGGCTTTATCACCGGCATCGGCTTCTACCTGAATGCCCGGGCAATCCCCCTTGTCCCCTTTCAGATGGTTGCCCTCCTCCAGAGCACCATGGTCTTTTTCTCCATCGCCTGGGGCGTTCTGTTTTTCCACGAACCGGTCAGCATCTACATCATCACCGGCACCCTGCTCTTTGTCGCGGGCATCGTCCTGACGCAGCTCCATCCCGCCCACGGCCAGGCATAATAACCGCCAGACAAAAAAGACGTTCAGTACTGAACGTCTTTTTTACTGTCCGGAATCACTCTGGGCAGTCTCTTCCTTTTCAATCGAAGCCAGGGTCCCCAGGGCATAAACCGTCTGTCCGTCGGTATCCTCGCCCGCCACCTGAATTGCATAGATAAAAGGGTCCTCTCTGGCAACCAGCATGGACTGTGTGCCGTTGGCATAATAGACCGCCGGCAGCTGGCCGATATTGAAGCCTGTGATCAGCTGGGGAACCCATCCGGAACCCGCCAGGCTCTCTATCCACGCCGGCGGCCATGCCGTAATCACCCGAACCGTCCGTCCATCCTCCATTACGTACGAATCGACGATCTGGGTGCAGTCCTGATCCAGAATTCTGCCCTCTCCCCTGTGCTGCCCGACATACTGCACATTTCGCAGCACCACCCGGGGCACCGGCTCCCCGGGGACCGGGGAGGTCCGGGGAAAGAGGTCCGCCGGATCCAGTCCGGCCGACTCTTCCTGCACCTCTGCCCCTTCCTCCGGCGCCGACTGATACACCATGAATCCATAGAATGCCGCCCCTGCCGCAAGAACAACCACCAGAAGGATCAGGGCCCCGACGATGGTGCCCGCCGTCAGTCGTTTTCGCGTGTTCATTCCGCCTCAACCGTCCCGGTCTCATCCTCAGTTTCTTTCATCCTGTCCATCTTTTCGGCCAGCTCGCTTTCAAGCGCATCCACAAACTGCCGGGCCACCCGCGGGGAACGTCCACCGTGGCTGAGGGTCCAGGCTCTTGCCCTGGGCATCACCTCACCCCAGTCCACATCCAGATTCCGTCCCTCAATCAGGCTCTGACAGATGCTGAAATACTGATCCTGCGTCGGTTCCTGGAAGGTCAGGCGAAGGTCAAAGCGGTCGGCCAGTGAGAATTTCTCCTCCAGCGTATCGCGTGCATTGACATCATCCTCACGCTCCGAGAATGACTGCCGCACAATGTTGCGGCGGTTGCTGGTGGCATAGACCACCACATTCTGCGGCCGGACTTCCAGTCCACCCTCCAGCACGGTTTTCAGCGCCGTATATTCCGGGCAGGAATCATTGAACGCCAGATCATCCACAAACACAATGAACTTGCAGGGCTGCCCGCGCAGCAGGACAAAGATCTCCGGGAGATCCGTCAGGCACTGGGGACGGACCTCGACAATGCGAAGGCCCTGCTGCCAGTAATCATTCAGCAGCGCCTTGACGGAAGCGGATTTTCCCGTGCCTTTATCTCCATATAACAGGATATTCCCGGCATTGCGTCCCTGAAGCAGCCGCTGGGTATTTTCAACCAGAACCTCATGCTGTTTTTCATACAGGATCAGGTCCGACATATGAATCGGATCCGGCTCGGATACGCCGCGCAGGCCGCGTCCTCCCTGTTCCCAGGTAGAGGCCGCGTACTGGGCAAACACCCCGGTTCCCTGATGCCGGAAAAAGGAGATGACTTCCTGAACGCCCTCTTCCGTGAGCATATCCAGATTGACATTGGTCCGGGAATCATCCGAGGTTCCTCTGTGCTCCGGTTCCCAGACCGGAAGCCTCACCGCGGTCTTTCCCGGCATCCCTGCCCGCTCGCAGAACAGAAGGAACAAAGCCGGTTCAATCCGGGTCAGCTTTCCCAATACCCCCAGATCATGACGCAGACCGCTCAGCATGCTGTACGGGATTTCACTGCTTCCCGCACAGATCCTTGCCGCCGGACTGTCTGTGTAGAGAATGGTTTCAAGCACATCCTGAGCAAATCCGCTGTGTCCGCTGGCAATCGTATCCAGCCAGGCATTGTACGCCCGGCAGTATGCCTCTGTCAGCTGCTCATCATTCACCCGGTCATCCACACACGCCACACACAGATCTATCAGGGCCTTCACTGTCGGCACCTCCATCATAAAGCGGAGTGCCGTCATACAGTTTAAGTCCAGAAGTATCGTCCTGATGTCCTGAATATCCATTCTATGTCTCCTTTACGAAACGTACCTGGTCTCTCGGCACCGCTGCTTAATTGGTGCTTATCCACGACAGATCGACGCTGCGCGTCGAGCCCTTCGGCACCGCTGCTTAATTGGTGCTCATCCACGACAGATCGACGCTGCGCGTCGAGCCCTTCGGCACCGCTGCTTTTTTTGGTGCTCATTTCCAACAAATCGGCGCCGCGCGTCGAGCCCTTTTCCAGAAATCCTCTTACATCCGCTCAGGTGCCTCAACACCAATCAGATACAGTCCGGTTGCGATAACCTCTTTCACAGCGCGGGTCAGTTCAAGCCTGGCCGCCGTGCCGGCCGGATCATTTTCTTCCATGATCCGGTGTTCAAAATAATACTTGTTGTATGCCTGAGCCAGCTGTGTGGTGTGTCTGGTAATCATGGAGGGCTCATTGCTTTCCATAGCCTTGCGGACCGTCTCCGGGAAACGGCTGAGGCTCATCAGAACATCCTGCGCCTCATCATCCGTCACCGCCGTATAGTCAGGCTCGCTCAGGGTGAGGTCTGCCGCTTTCCGGAGGACCGAGCAGCAGCGCGCATGGGTATACTGCACATACGGTCCGGTTTCCCCGTCAAAGTTGAGCGCCCGCTCCCAGCGGAAATCAATGTCCTTCATGCGGTCATTGTGCAGGTCAAAATAAACCACTGCGCCAATGCCAACCTGCCTGGCCACCTCATCCTTGTTTTCAAGATTCGGACTCTTGGTTTCAATGATCTCCCTTGCCTTGTCAACTGCCTTCTGCAGCAGCTCATCCAGATAGACCACATAGCCCTCACGGGTGGAAAGCGCGCGTCCCTCATAGCTGACCATCCCGAACGCCACATGCTCCATCCCTTTGGACCAGTCGCATCCCATCAGGTCAAGCACCTTGAACAGCTGCTTGAAATGCAGGTTCTGCTGGTAAGCCACCACATAGAGACACTTGTCAAAATGATAGGTATTGTGCCGATAGAAGGCGGCAGCCAGATCCCTTGTAATATACAGGGTCGCCCCGTCCGAACGCATGATCAGTGCCGGCGGCATGCCGTATGCCTCCAGATCCACCACCTGCGCGCCCTGTGATTCCACCAGAAGCCCGTCTTCCTTCAGCTGCCTGATCACCGGTTCCATCTTATCTGAATAGAAGCTCTCGCCGGCATAGGAGTCAAAGCTGACCCCCAGCAGATCATACACCCGCTGGGCATCGCGGAGGGTGACCTCCTTAAACCAGGTGAAAATCTCCATTGCCTCCGGGTCGCCATCCTCAATGCGCTTGAACCAGGCACGCCCCTCATCCTCGAGTTCGGGATTCGTTTCCGCTTCCTTATGAAAACGGACATAAAGATCCACCATTCCCTGGACGCCGGCCTTTTCAACCGTTTCCCGGTCGCCCCACTTCTTGTACGCACAGATCATCTTGCCGAACTGTGTTCCCCAGTCGCCAAGATGGTTGATTCCCACCGTGGTGTATCCGTTGAAGTCATAGATCCGCTTGAGGCTGTTGCCGATCATCGTGGTGGACAGATGCCCGATATGGAAACGCTTGGCAATATTAATGGAAGAATAGTCAAGACAGACCGTCTTTCCTTTTCCGACTTCACTGCCGCCCCAGTGTCCCTTTGCCTCGATAACCGTCTTCAGAATCCCTCTGGCCAGGTTTTCCCGGTTCAGAAAGAGGTTGAGATAGCCGCCAACCGCCTCTGCCTTGCCGCACAGGTCCAGTTCTTTTACCGATTCACACAGACGCGCCGCAATCTCCGGCGGTGCCTTCCGGAAGACCCGCGAAAGCTTGAAGCAGGGCAGTGCATAGTCCCCCAGCGACTTCTCCGGCGGGATTTCCAGCATTCCGGCAATTTCCTCCTGCGTCAGCGTGCAGTCCGGATAGCATTTCTTAATGCAGGCAATCAGGCCCTCGGCCGTCAACTGTCTCATATCCATGATTGTTCTTTCCTTTCTCTCGCCGCATGCGCCCCGCAGTTCGCGGCGCATCCGCGCTGCTCCTCATCATTCGTTCTCCCTGATACGTCTCTTTTCGCCGGACAGCTTTGTCCAATGCCCGCAACGCATTCCGTCCATTCGGGCATTCTCTGCCCGCGCCGTATCGTTATGATCATCGGAAGAATCGCAGGCTATTTTAACAGATGTCACATGAAATGACAATTCCCCCGACCTTCGAATTGTATCGTAAACTTTTATTTTATTACAAGTTGACAATTTCTGATTCCGGTGTTATTCTATCCGACGTAAACCCGCAGCTTGCAAAAGGTTTACTTATTTACCGAAAAGGAGCGGCCCTGTCGCGCAGCGACAGTTAAGTCAAATCCAGGCCTCATGAAATGCTGCTCCGGCAAACGACCAACATTGAGGCCTGCAAAGGAGTTGCCCTGTCGCGCAGCGACAGTTTGTCAAATCCAGGCCTCAGACAAAAGCAGCTCCGGCAAACGACCAACATTGAGGCCTGCAAAGGAGATTGTTCATGTCCGGAAATCAGAAAATGACCAAAGACCTCGCCATTATGGCCTTTTTTGCGGCCCTGACGGCCATCTGTTCCCAGATCCAGATTCCGCTTCCCTATATTCCCATCAACCTGGCGCTCTTTTCCGTGCATCTGTGCGGCATTCTGCTGGGCAGCAAACGGGCCGTTCTCTCCCAGAGTGTCTACCTTCTTCTCGGCCTGATCGGTCTTCCGGTCTTTGCCGGCTTCAAAGGCGGGCCGGGCGTCCTGTTCGGAAAAACCGGCGGATACATCATCGGCTATCTGCTCTGCGCGCTGATCGACGGGCTCATTGCCGGAAAAGACGACGCTTCCACTCTGCGCATGATGCTCCAGATGCTGGCAGGAACCTTTTTCTGCTATCTGTTTGGCACCATCTGGTTCATGTTTCTCACCAGGATGTCCCTTGCGCTCAGTCTCTCCTACTGCGTCATCCCCTTTATTCCGGGTGACATCATCAAAATCGTCCTTGCTGTCCTGCTGGGGAAGCGCCTCACTCCGCAGCTTCGGCATTACCAGTTCATCTGAGCCCGGTTTTCCCGTTCCGGAGAGCTGCCAGTTCGCCGCGGCCCGATCTCCCTGCGCCGCCGCTTTCCGGTTCACCTGTTCCATCAGTTCCGAGAGCATCAGGCTCCTTCCTTATCAGAACAGCGGAATGACAGATGTCGTTCCGCTGTTCTGTCTTTCATCCGGCCTGCATCACCCGACAGCGGCAATTGTCCGAATCCCGTTTCGGATTGATTTTTTATTGACAACACCGGCGAAAAAAAGTAGTATTCTTGCATTCGTTTTCACAGATCTATATTTTACCTGTTCAGGTAAATCACGTTTCACGTTGTTTGGCTGCCTGCGCCTTTCCGGACTTGACCGGAACAGCGCCGGGCAGTGCCTGCCCCTGTTCCCCGCAGACCCTGTCTTTTTCATCGTCTGCCCCGACCATTGGTCTTCTATGCCAGGAAAGGTTTCCCCATGTCCTTCAAATTCAAGCAGAAACTCCCTACCCCGAAAGAAATCCAGGAAGAATACCCGCTCAAGCCCGAATACCATGCGCTTAAGATGAAACGCGACCAGGAAATCGCGGATGTCATTACCGGAAAAGATGACCGCTTTCTCGTCATCATCGGCCCCTGTTCGGCAGATAACGAGGACGCCGTGTGCGAATACGTGGAACGGCTTGCCCGGGTCAATGAACGGGTCCGTGACCGTCTTTTAATCGTCCCGCGGATCTATACCAACAAACCCCGCACCACCGGGGATGGCTATAAAGGCATTACCTCCCAGCCGGACCCCGAAGGAAAGCCGGACTTTCGCGCCGGTCTCATTGCCATGCGGAAAATGCAGATCCATGCCATTGAGGTATCCGGGCTGACTGCCGCAGATGAAATGCTGTACCCGGATAACTGGGGATATGTTGAGGACATCCTCAGTTATGTGGCCATTGGTGCCAGAAGCGTGGAGGATCAGCAGCATCGGCTCACGGTCAGCGGATTCGACGTGGCGGCCGGCATGAAAAATCCCACCAGCGGCGACTTCGGCGTCATGCTGAATTCCGTTTACGCCGCCCAGCATCCCCACGATTTCGTCTACCGCGGATTTGAGGTGGAGACAGACGGAAACCCGCTGACCCACTGCGTCCTCCGCGGGGCCGTCAACAAGCACGGCGTCAACAATCCGAATTACCATTTCGAGGATATCCGGCGGCTCATCAGCATGTATCAGGAACGACAGCTTCTCAATCCCGCCTGTGTCATTGACACCAATCACAGCAATTCCAACAAGGAATACTTTGAGCAGATCCGCATTGCGCGGGAAGTCCTGCACAACCGGCACACCAACCGGGAAATTCACCGGATGGTCAAGGGACTCATGATTGAAAGCTATCTTGAGGAAGGCTGCCAGCGGATCGGCGAAGGCGTCTACGGGAAATCCATCACGGATCCCTGTCTCGGCTGGTCGGATTCCGAGCGCCTCCTGTACGATATCGCCGAAAAGGTATAAATCACCGAAGCTGTTTTATCCTCTGACAACGACATAAAGGGAATCACCCGCTTTCCCGGGTGATTCCCTTTTGTATACCGGCAGCGCATTCTGCCTTCCTGATCCTGATTTCAGCAAATTACTGCGGCGGCCTCTTTTTTATCAGGGATTCGATGCCGGCCAGCCCGACAAACGCTCCCAGAAGCCACAGAAGGAGATGCGATTTATCCCCAGTGGGCGGCAGATCGGCGGTTTTATCTCCCACATACGTGTTTTCAATCATTCCTGCCTCCAGGTCCACCTTTCCCGTATAATCCGGGACCTTGTCCTCCGTCAGGGTATACTGAATCTTCTCCCCCTCCTGATAGGCGGGAAGGTGTTCAAAGAGCGTTTCCCATCCGGTCATCGCGCTCAGTTCCCGTGCCTCCAGTATTTTTCCATCCGCATACAGCCGAATTCCTATTTCGTCCGGCCGTTTTCCCTCATATCCCGGATCATTCCAGATCTTTCTGATTCGATAGCTCACTCTTTCCGGGGTATGACTGTTGCTGACAACAATGGCTGTGTCCGCACTTCCTTCAATGACTGTCGTGTATCCGAGAACCGGCTCCTCCCAGACGGTATACACAATCTCCCTCCCGGATTCATCCCACTGATCCGCCTCAAAAAATCCATACCAGTGATTTTCCTCATTCAGCACCAGCGTCCTGCCCGTCTCCCTGCCGTTTGAAAGCAGATGAATCTTTACCTGTCCCGGCCGGATGCCATCCTGATTATGATGACCATGCCATGCCTTGATGACCTCAACGGTCACTTTACCGGGATTATAGCTGTTGATGATCTCAAAGTTTTCATCGGACAGCCGGTTGGTTTTAAACGTATATCCATCCGTCTGATCTTCACTGATCACATACTCGATTTTTTTGCCGTCCTCATAGATCGGCAAATGGAGGAACTCAATCTTCTGCCAGTCATCTGATTTGTACATTTGCTTATGGCGAACAAGCTTCCCATCTCCGTACAGACGTACCGTGATGAACTCCGGACGCTTGTCCTCAAACCCCGCATCGTTCCAGCTTTTGCTGACCCAAAACGAACGCATCTGCGGTCTGTGCACATAGGGAATGATAAAGCTGTTTTCATCCACCGAATCCGGTTGCAGCCGCACCTCGTGGAGAATGTATTCCGGAACATTTGCCCCCCGGACGGAATAGATGATCTTTTTCCCGTTCTGCGTCTTGTCCAGATTGTCAAAGATCCCATACCAGTTCTGATTATCTCTCGCCGTGATCTTCTTTCCGGTCGGTTTTCCGTCTGCAAGCAGTTCTACCTCAACCGAAGATGGACGAAGTCCGTCCTGATCCTCAAGATCGTCCCAGTCGATCACCACCGTTACCCGTACTTTTCCGGGATTATATACGTTGGTGATTTTGCGGGGCATCTGATTCTGATCAATCACTGCCGGTACATAGTCGCTCCCGGACGGCACATCCTCGATAACCACGTAGTTAAGGAATTTGCCTGCTGCATACTTGGGCAGTCCCCGGAATGTATATGCCCATCCTTCCTGAGCACTGACTTTTACCACCTTCGGCTCTACAACCTCTTCCGTATTATGCAGACGAAGATTGACATAAGACGGTCTGCTTTCCGGATGAGTTGAATCTCCGCTCCATTCTTTCACCACATGAAGATCGACTGTTTCCGGAACATGTGTATTTGTAATGATGAAATCCCCGTCTGTTTTTTTCACCTGTACGGTGTATCCGGCCGGAACCTCCGTTTCCTCTACGGAATATTGAATCTCCTTTCCATCGTACTTTTTAGGTACATTCTTAAATACATATCCCCAATAGCCTGAGGCATCCAGAGTAGCCTCCGTATTCAAAACCACCGTCTCATCCACAGACCCGGTCAGGCGAATCCGGGTAAATTCCGGACGCAGCCCGTCCTGATTATCCTGATCGTCCCAGTATTTCGATACGTAGACATTTTTATATTCCTGATCATACACATTTTTGAAGACAAGCGTATTGTCACCCATATCAATCGCTCGATTAACCGCTTTATCTCTTCGATAATTCGGCACCGGCTGCTCAACGACCGTATAGGTATGTCCGTCCACCAGATTCGTGAACTCAACCTCCGGCCAGTTCTCACTTTTTCTCGATACTCCTTCTTTTACTTTAGTGCCATTTTCATAGAGTTCAAACGTGATGGATTCAGGACGCGCATTCTCATGTCCAGCATCCTCCCATTCCTTTTTGACCGTGATATCAAATTCCCATCTTACCTCAATATAATGATCTGACTTGTTTTCATGGAAGGTAAAATTGTATGTGCGTTCGCCGGTTCGATGCAGGGTATACTTTTCTCCAGGTTTAAGCTCACCCTCCATTTTCTCACCAATTTTCATATCCCTGAGGTCCTTTTTGCTGAGGTTTACGACATCAGGGCCTTCCCCATCCACATCATTTCGAACGACCAGACCCGAAATCATATGCTCTGACAGCGGGCGCATCGTATAGGTCATCGTCTTTCCGGTCGGAATCGTATAAATGCCGGGATCCAGAATGGCGTCTCCGCTCTCTAAATTGTGCGGATCCAAGGCTGTCTCATGATTTCCGCCGTATTCAGTTGTCTGTATCGTTCCACCCATCTCGGTAACGGTAACAGACTGTATTTTATGCTGTGCAAAATTCTGTTCTTCCTTCGGACGGCTGAACAGGTATGTCCTGATTAGATACCCATGCGCGCCTGATGATTTAATCGTGTATTTGGCGCCAACGACATTGTTTACCGGTGCAGCAAACCCGGAGTAAAACGATCCGGGATCCCGGTCGTTATTATTCAGCGTCGGATAAAAAAGAACTCCCGTTTTTCCCTGCTCATCCGTCACGTCCATCCAGTCTCTGTACTGTTTTACCATCCGGCCCGGTTCAGAAGGAGCATGTATTTTTGAGCCTGAAACAAGCGACTGAATATCAAAGACGACCTGTTCACTGTAATTTCGATGATTCGTGGCACCATAAACCTTGCTAAAAATCCATGTATCCCCTCGCATCACATCCAAATCCGTTATCGTATACAGAAAAGTAGCGGTTAGCTTTCTGCCGCTTTCTTCTATATACTCAATAGGGGTTCCATCACTATAGCAAACCTGCATTTTGACATCCGCAAGGATCCCGTAAGCCCATCTACCATTTCTGCTCACATCGGCATCAAAGGTATAGTTATGACCTGTACGAAAAAGAGGCCCGCGTGCGATAGAAAAAAGTGTCTCTTCTTTGAATGCTTCCGTGGCATCCTCTCTTAACTGAAGCCTTACATTGCTGTATGAGAGAACCACATTCATTTTCTCGCCGTCCGGTAAAATGGCTGCTCCCGGAATCGTAAAAGAAAATACGACCGTATCCGCTTCAACACCAGCATAACCCAGCAAAGTACTTGTGGGCTCCAGTGGTACCGCACCTGGTGCATTTGGATCATAAACCACAAAATTATAGGGAGAATCGAATTGTTCTTCATATCGATCAAAATCAACGATTGATCTCTTGATGAAGCCGGACTTTCCCTCATTTGTAATGTGGATTTCTATTTCAGGATTGTCTGCCTTCATCTTATCCGCGTCCAGCTGGATCAATGCTACGGGCACATCTGCCATAAAAGAGCCAAATTCCTTTTCCACAACATAATCAGAAGCCGCCCATGCACTCAAAGGCAAACACATCAAAACAATCGCTGTCAGAAAAATCAAATGCAATACAGGCGAAATCACTCTACTCATTTGTTCTACCTCTCCCGGCGAAATAGTATCTTTCTCACAGACTGATCAGTCGAATCAGGAGATACGAATGCTTTTTCTTTCTGCAAACACAAATACGTTTAAAACGCAATCATCTGAAATTCAAACGATTCTGTATATTTTGTAAAAAATTACACATATATTTATGTTATATCGTTTTTATATATTATATATTAACAAATTTATTTGCTTCATTTAGTCATTATATAGCAAAAACATTTTTTTGTGAACAGAATGTAAAAAAATGTTCCAAATTGACAATGATATTCAGTGTGACAACGCAGGGATATGTTCGAGCTCATATAGAGATGTAAAAAAAAGACGTCTGATGCTCACATGCATCAGACGTCAGACACGACAACCGGCCGCGGATTCAGAGGGTTAAAAACGAGTCCATCCTACGAACAGGCTGAAATACAATGCAGATCTCCATCCGCTTTGGATCAGCCTCCATGTTTCTCCTTCGGTTCAGGCATCTTTTTGGTTTTGACTGAGCACTTCTGCCGGAACCACCAGTTCTGTCTTACAGGTATGCTTCTTTGTCCGCTCACTGTAGTTAATTCCTACCAGCAACACTTTTGGATATTCCCTGAAACGATGAATATACCCCTTCTCCTTCATACACTTCAGCGCATTTTTGACTGAATGGTTATATTTCAATTCCAGGATAATCGGTACGAAATTCCTGTTTCTGGGTTCAAACGTAAAGTCTGCAAACCCTTTCCCTGCTTTATCTTCCCGGGTAATCAGATAATCATCCAGTGCCGCCAGATAGCCCATGGTCACCACACAGGCCAGAGAGTTCTCTTCATTATATTTGAAGAAAGAAATCTTCTCCGTGTGCAAATCTTCAAGCAAGGCCGCCACTTCTTTATCCCTCTGCGCCAGCGTTGCTGTGAGCAGATGCCTGGATTCCTCTAGAGTCTGTTTAAGTCCCAGTTCATTTGAGGACAGAGCCGTCTTAAATTTCAGCATCAATTCATGGTTTGGAATACGCAGCTGTCCGTTAAAGTAGCTGAGAAATCCGTAAACCACCATCGCTGAGAGAATCTCATCCTTCGTTGAAATGCTGTCTTTCTCCACACTGAAGCCCGACAATTCAATCGTGAGTGTCTCCCCTCCTGCCATCCGAATGACATTCTCCCGCAGATCCTGAACATTATGACGAATCGTATTCTGAATCTCATTCATCGGGCCTGTTCCGGTCCAGTTGCTTTCACATCTCCCGTCCGCTAATGCGCAGGCAACCGATTCCGGATTAAACATATGCACACCATCATATGCCCGGATATAGCCATCATACCAATCGGTCAGTTCTTGAATGGATGGCTGTGTAAATCCCCTGTTCTTTATCAGTTCCTCTATCTCATTCCTGGACAAACCAAAATAAGAATAAAAACAATTATCTTTGAACGCTGAAAACTCTCGAAACATATTCAGAGGTGAACCACTCGTATATTTAGCAATAGGTAAAATCCCCGTCATGTAAACAAAATCAATGTAGGATTTGTCTTTCAAAAGTGCTTTCAGAAAAAGCAAATATTGTTTTTTGTCCTCAGCACTCATAAACGGCATTTCAAAGACAGCATCCCATTCGTCGATGACAAAGACAAATGATTCCCCTGTCTGTGAAAGAAGATCAGGAATATCTTTCGCTGCAGAAAACGAAGTATCCGGATACTGTTTTTGCAGATCTTCTGTCAGTAAAAACTTCATCTTGGAAATAAACGCATCATACGACTGAACAGATTCCGTCAGAAGATGAATCATGTTCAGGTGAATCACATTCAATTTTCCCTGCACAGGCCAACATAGCTTTCTCGTTTCCGTTCCCATTGGATCTGCAGACCAGATTTTTTCCTGCGTCGTCTTAAGCAAACCGATTTTGCAGTTTTCAAACAGTGCACGGCTCTCTTCTTTTGTACTTTTATCGAAGAATGCGGCAATCATGTTTGCTGCCACCGATTTGCCGAAGCGTCTTGGCCTGGTAACACAGATATATCGGCTCATAGAATTCACATAACGATAGAGTGTATCTATCATCATCGTCTTATCCACATAGGTCTCCAGTAAAGCAGTTCCCAGAAAAAGCTTATATCCTGTCCCACCATTCAGAAAGTTCATTCCTTCCTCCTCCCTTTCCGGTTTCAAGCGAAAGTTTATCTTCCTGTGCTTGCGATGCTTTGTCAGCCATGATTCTGTGTCTGTCTTTCAACCTATACACAAAGCTTTGTTCCCTTACAGCTTTTAACTTGCACACAATTTGTGAAATGAGGCACTGATTTCCTCTTCAGATGAATCTCTGCTAATCTTCCTGATACCACATAGTCCGTGCTCATTATAACATTCTGGAATGTATTACGCCAATAATTATTGATATTTTTGCATTCGTTTCTCACCTGAAAAGCGCACTTTTCCTCTTTCACAGTCCGGAAAAACGTGCTAGAATACCTACCGTATGTTTGAACAGCGGAATATGGAAAGGGTAAACCATGATCAAAAAATTTCAAAGCAGTAAAATGAAGCCAACGGATCCCTGCTATTGTCACAGCGGCCTTCCGTACAACGAATGCCACCTGCCCATTGAAAAGCGTCTGCGCGATCTGTCCCGCATCGGCGTGGAAGTCCCGAAGCGTGAGATGGTGAAGACAAAGGAACAGATCGAGGGCATCCGCAAAAGCGCGGAAATCAATATTGCCGTCCTTGATTATGTGACCAAAAATATCAAAGAAGGCATCTCCACCTGGGAGATTGACCGCTGGGTCACTGAAATCACCCGGGACATGGGCGGAATTCCGGCGCCTCTCAACTATGAAGGATTCCCGAAATCCGTCTGCACCTCTGTCAATGACCAGGTATGTCACGGCATTCCGGCCCGGAACGTCATTCTGCAGCCCGGTGATATTATCAACGTCGACTGCTCGACCATCCGTGACGGATATTTTTCCGATTCTTCCAGAATGTTTGTGATCGGGGAAACCACGCCGGAAAAACAGCGCCTGGTGGATGTGGCCAGAGAATGTGTCTACAAGGGACTTGAGCAGGTAAAGCCATGGAATTCCATCGGCGATATGGCCCATGCCATTAAGACCCATGCCAAAGCCAACGGATTTTCCGTCGTACGGGACATCGGCGGCCATGGCTGCGGCCTTGAGTTCCATGAGGATCCCTACGTCAGTTATATTCTTCGCAAGGGAACCGGCATGGTGTTCATCCCGGGAATGTGTTTTACCATTGAACCGATGATCAATATGGGAACCTATCGGATTTTTGTCGATGCCGACAACAACTGGACCGTGTACACGGATGACGGAAAGCCCAGTGCCCAGTGGGAAATCCAGGTTCTTGTCACCAATACCGGCGCTGAGATCATCACCTACTGATCCTCTCCGCACTGACCAGACGCATTTCAGACACCATGACCCTTTCGGCATGGTGTTTTTCTCTTGCCGCCCGGCAAATTCCCTTCAGGGACTTGCGTTCATGTTTTTCTGAAACTTCCTTGTTGCGTCCATGCCTGTATGCTATAATCCCATCCACAATGCTCTGTCCGCTGGCCGGACAAATCCCGCAGGAGGTTTACGTATGGAAGAAGGCCGTTTTGTTCTCAAATCCCCGTTCCAGCCCCAGGGCGACCAGCCTCAGGCCATTGAGGCCCTGACCAAAGGCATTCAGGAGGGAATGCCCTGCCAGGTGCTGCTGGGCGTTACCGGGTCCGGCAAAACCTACACCATGGCCTCCGTCATCGAAAAGGTTCAGCGCCCCACGCTGGTCATTGCGCACAATAAAACCCTGGCTGCACAGCTGTGTTCGGAGTTCCGGGAATTCTTTCCGGACAGCGCCGTTGAATACTTTGTTTCCTATTATGATTACTATCAGCCGGAGGCCTACATTGCGGCATCCGATACCTATATCGAAAAGGATGCGTCCATCAATGACGAAATTGAACGTCTCCGGCACAGCGCCACCGCCGCCCTGCGGGAGCGGCGGGATGTCATAGTGGTTGCCTCCGTTTCCTGCATCTATTCCATGGGCGATCCTTCCGAATATGAGGGGATGATGATTTCGCTGCGTCCCGGCATGAGCCTGGACCGGGATCAGCTGCTTCGCGAGCTCATTGCGATCCAGTATGACCGCAATGATGTGGATTTCGACCGGGGCACGTTCCGTGTCCGCGGCGATGTGGTGGAAATCTTCCCCGCCGGCTATGATAAAAACGCCATCCGCGTGGAATTCTTCGGGGATGAAATCGACCGGATTTCAACCATCGAGGTGGTCACCGGTCATGTTCTCATGCAGCTCGATCACATCTCCATTTATCCGGCCACTCATTACGCCACCCCTCAGTCCGCCATTGATCAGGCCATCGGACAGATTGAGGCCGACCTGGCTGCAAGGGCTTCCGAATTCCGTGAAAAGAATCAGCTGGTGGAAGCGCAGCGCATTACCCAGCGGACCGAATACGATATTGAAATGCTCCGTGAGCTGGGCTACTGCACGGGCATTGAAAACTATTCCCGGTATTTTGACGGGCGCAAGCCCGGCGATGCTCCCTATACCCTGCTCGACTATTTCCCGGAGGATTACATTGTCTTTATCGACGAGAGTCATGTGACCCTTCCCCAGATCCGCGCCATGTACAACGGTGACCGGGCCAGAAAGGAAGCACTGGTTTCCTACGGCTTCCGTCTGCCCAGCGCTTTTGACAACCGTCCTCTCCGCTTTGAGGAATTCGAAAGCCGGATCGGCCAGATGGTCTGCGTGTCCGCTACCCCCGGTCCCTGGGAAAGTGAACGTGCCCGGCAGGTGGTGGAGCAGATCATCCGCCCCACCGGTCTGCTGGATCCCAAAATCATCGTACGTCCGGCCGAGGGACAGGTGGATGACCTGTATACCGAAATTCTCTCCGTCACGGCAGAGGGTTACCGGACACTGGTCACCACCCTGACCAAGAAGATGGCCGAAAGCCTTACCACCTATCTGGCACAGATGGATATTAAAGTCCGCTACTTGCATTCCGATGTACAGACCATGGAGCGTCAGGAGATTATCCGTGACCTGCGTCTGGGCGTCTTTGATGTTCTGGTGGGCATCAACCTGCTGCGGGAAGGTCTCGACCTGCCGGAGGTTGCACTGGTAGCCATTCTGGATGCTGACAAGGAAGGGTTCCTTCGCAGCGAAGTCAGCATGATTCAGACCGTCGGCCGCGCCGCCCGGAATGTCAACGGCCGCGTCATCATGTATGCGGATACCTACACCGACAGCATGAACAAGACGATCTATGAAACCCAGCGCCGGCGTCAGCTGCAGGAAGCCTATAACAAGGAACACGGCATTACCCCCACCAGCGTGGTCAAATCGGTTCGTGATCTGCTGGAAATCGGTCATGCACCGACAGAATCCGCCCATACACCGGTGGTGGATGCCGAGGAGGATATCGAGTTGCTCATCCAGTCCACGCAGGAAAAGATGCTTCAGGCGGCCGCCAATCTGGATTTTGAAACCGCCGCGCAGCTTCGTGACCGGCTGTTTGAACTTCAGGGAAAAAAGCCGGCTGAGGAGACGCCGGTACTGCCCAACCGGAAACGCAAGCCGCGAAAGCGCTGACTTGGCCACAGACTGTGAAATCCGGCTTTGCGAACGGATGCGGTAAATGACAAGATAAAAGAAGTTGCCCTGTCGCGCAGCGACAGTTTGTCAAATCCAGGCCTCAGACAAAAGCAGCTCTGGCAAACGACCAACAGTGAGGCCTGCAAAGGAGAACTCATGCAAGAAAACATCGTCCTGAAGGGCGTTCATCAGAATAACCTCAAAGGCTTTGATCTGACCCTGCCCAGAAACAAGCTGATCGTGTTTACCGGACTTTCCGGCAGCGGCAAGTCCTCGCTGGCATTCGATACGCTGTATGCGGAGGGACAGCGGCGTTACGTGGAATCGCTGTCCTCCTATGCCCGTCAGTTCCTTGGGCAGATGGAGAAACCGGCAGTGGATTCCATCGACGGCCTTTCCCCGGCCATCTCCATCGACCAGAAAACCACGACCAAGAATCCCCGTTCCACCGTCGGCACGGTGACGGAAATCCATGATTATCTGCGTCTTCTGTACGCCCGGGTCGGCCAGCCCCACTGTCCCAAATGCGGCCGCCTGATCAACAAGCAGAGCGTTGACCAGATGGTCGACCAGGTCATGGCATTCCCGGAGCGCACCAAAATCCAGATCCTCTCCCCCGTCATCCGCGGCAAAAAAGGCGAACATGTCAAGGTGATTGAAAACGTCACCAAGCAGGGCTTTGTCCGCGTCCGCATCGACGGCACCCTGTACGACATTTCCGAAGCACCCGCCCTGGACAAAAAGAAAAAGCACACCATTGAAATTGTCGTGGACCGTCTGATTCTGCGTCCTGATATCCGCAGCCGGCTCACGGATTCCATTGAGACCGCCCTTTCCCTCTCCGGCGGCATCCTGATTGCCGATATCGGACCGGGTGAACAGGAGGTCCTGCTCTCCTCCAATTTTGCCTGTCCCGACTGCGGCATCTCCATTGATGATCTGGCCCCGCGTTCCTTCTCCTTCAACAGTCCCTTCGGCGCCTGTCCCACCTGCTCCGGTCTGGGCGTGCTGACCAAAATCGACCCGGACCTGATCCTCCCCGACCGCACCAAATCCCTGAACCAGGATCCTTTTGTTCTGGCCGGATGGAGCAGTCACGAGTCCGGCACCCAGGCGGCCATGTTTTTCAATGCCCTGGCGGACCATTACGGGTTCACCATGGATACCCCGCTCTGTGACCTGACGGAGGCGCAGCTGAACATCCTCCTGTACGGAACAAAAGGGGAATCCCTGGAGATTCCCTACACCATGTCCAATGGCCGTCAGCAGACCTTCAACGCCCCCTTCGAGGGCATCATCCCCATTGCCGAGCGCCGGGCCGCGGAAACCCAGAGCGAATCCGCCCGTGCCCAGTATGAGCAGCTGATGAGCGAAACCATCTGCCCGGACTGCCGCGGGAAACGGCTCAAGCCGGAGATCCTGGCGGTCACTGTGGGCGACCGCTCCATCGCCGATGTGTCGGACCTTTCCATCCGCAATGGCATTGACTTTTTCCGTTCCCTGACCTTCGGCCCGCAGAACACCATGATTGCCGAGCCGATCCTGCGGGAAATCCAGGCGCGCCTTTCGTTCCTGAATGACGTGGGCCTCAGTTATCTGACTCTCTCCCGGGCGGCCGGAACCCTTTCCGGCGGCGAGGCACAGCGGATCCGGCTGGCGACGCAGATCGGGTCCGGCCTGGTCGGTGTTCTGTACATTCTGGATGAGCCCTCCATCGGCCTGCACCAG
>DGWH01000038.1:106677-108159 GCA_002395225.1 Christensenella sp. UBA4263 | reverse complement strand
CATCGGCCTGCACCAGCGGGACAATGCGCGTCTCATCGCCACTCTCAAGCATCTGCGGGACCTGGGAAATACCCTGATCGTCGTTGAGCATGACGAGGATACCATGATGAACGCGGATCAGATCGTGGACATCGGCCCCGGCGCCGGCGAACACGGCGGTCAGCTCATCGCCCAGGGAACCGCGGAGGAGATCATGGCCTGTCCGGATTCCATTACCGGCCAGTACCTCTCCGGAAAGCGCGGCATTTCCATCCCCAAACGGCGCAAGCCCACCGGGATGCTCCACGTCCGCGGCGCCGCCGAGCATAACCTCAAAAATCTCAACGTGGACATTCCGCTGGGCGTCATGTGTGTCGTCACCGGTGTCTCCGGCAGCGGCAAATCCACCCTCGTCAACGAAATCATCTACAAAACCCTTCAGCGGGACCTCAACCGCGCCCATACCCGTCCGGGGAAATGCACCTCCGTCACCGGACTGGAACAGCTTGACAAGGTCATTGCCATTGACCAGAGCCCCATCGGGCGCACCCCCCGGTCTAACCCCGCCACCTACACCGGCCTCTTTGACCTCATCCGTCAGGTCTTTGCCTCGA
Source organism: Christensenella sp. UBA4263 (assembly GCA_002395225.1). Classification (GTDB taxonomy): domain Bacteria; phylum Bacillota; class Clostridia; order Christensenellales; family Aristaeellaceae; genus Ventricola. The sequence goes on along the minus strand of DGWH01000038.1, from coordinate 107,566 downwards.
CGCCGGAGGCCAAGGCCAGAGGCTATAAGGAAAACCGCTTCTCCTTCAACGTCAAGGGCGGCCGCTGCGAGGCCTGTTCCGGAGACGGCATTCTGCGCATCGAAATGCACTTCCTGGCGGACATCTACGTTCCCTGCGAGGTCTGCAAGGGCAAGCGTTACAACCGGGAGACCCTGGAGGTGCTGTACAAGGGCAAATCCATTTCGGATGTGCTTGAGATGACCGTAGAGGAAGCACTGCGCTTCTTCGAGGCCTATCCCCGGATTGCCCGCAAGCTCCAGACGCTCTATGACGTCGGTCTTGGCTATATCAAGCTGGGGCAGCCCTCCACGACCCTCTCCGGTGGCGAGGCCCAGCGTGTCAAGCTGGCCACCGAACTCTCCCGTGCCTCAACCGGCAAAACGTTCTACGTTCTGGATGAACCGACCACGGGTCTGCATATGGCCGACTGCGAGCGCCTTGTCAGCGTGCTGCACCGTCTCACCCACGGCGGAAATTCCGTCCTGATCATTGAACACAACCTGGATGTCATCAAGGCCTGCGATTACGTCATTGACCTGGGCCCGGAGGGCGGCGACGGCGGCGGCACCCTGGTCTGCTGCGGAACGCCGGAACAGGTCGCCAAATGCAAGGAAAGTTATACCGGTCAGTACCTGATTCCGGCCCTTGAAAAAGCCAGGCACCTTCCCCATTCCGACGAGGAAAAATGAGATCCCGTTTCCCGGGGCAAAGAGTACGGCTTTCGCACACACCTAACCGGAAAACCGGAACAGCAAAAGAGAACCTCCACCTGTGGAGGTTCTCTTTTATTATGCCGGACTCCTGCACAGTCCTTCAGGCTAAAGCTCCCTGATTCGCTGATCGGGGCCAGCGTGACCCTTTCAAAACC
>DGWH01000038.1:27776-106560 GCA_002395225.1 Christensenella sp. UBA4263 | reverse complement strand
AATCTCTTTCTGATCATACATGCAGTAGGTATTGCGGTGCTTCTTTGCCTCATACAGGGCACTGTCACAGCGGCGCAGCACCTCATTTTCATCTCCATCCAGCTGCTGGAAAAAGGACGCGCCGACAGAGATCGTGATCCGGGTTCCTTTTCCTTTCATCTGAAAGTCTGCGCTTTCAACTGCACGGACCATCTTTTCAAGGAGACTTTCTCCCCCGTTCTGAGGAACCCTGGGACACAGAACAATGAATTCATCTCCGCCCCAGCGAATGATGGTGTCTGACTTTCTCAGTGTCCCCCGCAGCACTTCCACCACTTTTTTCAGGACAAAATCCCCGTATTCATGGCCGTATTTGTCATTTTTCCCTTTGAAATAATCGATATCAAACATCGCCACCATGGGACTGTTTGCGTACCGGCGGAAAAGCAGCAGCTCGCGAATCAGCAGTTCCGAACCATAGCGCCTCGTATTGGCCCCCGTCAGCCCATCGACATTCATTTCGCGGTTCAGGAGTTTCACCCGCTCCCGGTGGAAGTGAATCAGCAGAACCAGTGCGGCAATGAGCAGGAGGACCAGGACCACAAGAACAATAACAACCGCCACGCGGAAATTCAGAGGCAGATTTTCAATCGACGTGCGCAGATCGTTTTTTGTGCTGGACACATTTTCAAGAATGGCCTCATTCAGTGCACTTTTTGAAACGGCGATCGCCTTATTCAGCAGCAGCAGAAGGTCTGTATTGTTGCCTGATACCGCACCGCAAATCCCCAGGGCAATATCCGGCAGAACGGACAGCCTGACGCCGCGCATCGTGTACCGGTTAATCAGCCACGAGATGCCCGTCATGGAGCTGACCGCGGCATCGACAGTGCCTGCCATCAGAGCATCATAAATGCTCTGCACATTCGGGCAGGGTTTAAGCTCAATATCCGGCCCCAGCTGTTTTCTCAGCAATGCAGCGGTCCGGTCTGTCACAGCCGCCGTCCGGATATCCCCGCTGAAATTGCTTCTGGTCAGCACGGCACACTCAGCCGTTCCATATTCCATCGTATCAAAGAGTCCGTCTCTCTGTGCGTCGATGATGTTGCCGTAAAAGTGACCGAGAATATCTGCTTCACCGGTCTTTACCGCCTCAATGGCCCTCTGCGTTCCCTCACAGGCGATAAAGTGAAACGTGATCCCGAGTTTCTTTCCAATGGACCGATAGTAATCCGGAAGAATCCCCTGAAGCGTTCCGTCTTCGCCCTCCACCGTGAAGGGTTCCGCACCACGCACCAGCGCCACGGTAAGCTCCGGATGTTCATCCAGAAATCTCTTTTCCTGCGGGGTCAGCGCCGTCATCTCCGTATTGGCGGAAACCACATATTCACCATACAGCTTCAGCAGATAATTCGGCTCATCTGTCTTCAGCTGACTGAGAGCCATGTCAATTCGCCGGCACAGTTCGGACTCCTCTGCCCGCAGCATGATGTAGGAGGTGATCATCGGTGCGGAAAGAAGCACCCGATAGCCTACCGGAACGGCACTGCCGGTCAGAGAGGCATCTGTCTCCCCCTGTTCCATGCCCAGATTCATCGCGGTCTCATCCCTATATTCCTTCAGTTCTGCCCGGATTCCCAGTTCCCGGCAGTAATTCAGGAAATAATCCAGATACCCGGCATCCGTTATATAGCCAACACGAACCGATTTCATCTCCATCACCTGATCCGCCGTCGGCGCATCCGGCGTGTTCCTGGTATAGAGTCTGACCTGTTCCTCCAGGATGGCGTTCTGTGTAAAGATAAACTCCTGTTCCCGTTTGTCGTTGCGCAGGAAGTCGATGAGTGCATCCACCTTTCCGGTACGCAGCGCCTCCTCCATCTCCGAAACATTGTCATAACCGACCATTTCCGGTTTAAAACCCGCATACATGCCAATGGTCATCGAAAGATGAATATCATATCCCTGCAGTTCTCCATTCTCACCGGTATATCCGTAACTGGGTGCTCTGAAAAAACCGATGCGAACCGTGTCACGCTCCTCGGCACCCGCAGAAACCGCCATGGAGAGAAACCACAAAAGCACGGCAATGCACACAGAGAGTACAGTTCTCCGTCGTCTGTTTATTTCCAGCATCTAAAACGCCTCGAAATTTAGATATTTGAATAAAGCATTCAATAAATCCTGCAAGTACTTACAAGTTTTACACAAATTTTAACACAGAACCGCCGGATGGGCAACCCGTACATTTTTCATTTTTTCTGCGGAGGCAGAATTCTCTGTCCCCGCCCGAAGCAAAAATGGTCACCGGACAATGTCCGGTGACCATTTTTCTGTCATTGTCTTTTGAGAGTGGATCCGTGAGAACGATCAGGCCCTGACGAAGCGGAGGACGTTCCAGCTGAGCGCCGGAATCTTCATTTCCGCCTGACCATCCGAGACCTTGCCGCCGGGGCCGGCCACGGGTGCGACGTTCATCGGGTTGTCCTCGGTATTGACGGCTTTCACATCATCATGATGCAGCAGAATATGCTCCTCAAGCCGGAGTGCGCCAAAGGAACGCAGATCCAGGTTCAGCACATAATCCTCGCTCATGTCGCGGTTCACGCAGAACACGGTGACATTTCCGGCATCATCCATGGTTGCCGTCGCATCAATGTACGGTACGTCGGTATAATCCTTGCAGTCATAGACCGGTGAATCCACCACGGCGCGCAGAGCGGTGCCGCGTCCGAAATTGGAGGCATGCATGTACGGATAGAAGATGGTCTGCGCCCAGCAGCCGCCGCCCGTGCGGGTCATGATGGGAGCAATGACGTTGACCAGCTGTGCCATGCAGGCGATCTTAACCCGGTCCGCATTCCGCAGGAAGGTGATCAGCATGGAGCCGACCAGCAGCGCATCCTCAAAGTTGTAGATGTCCTCAAGCAGTGGCAGGGCTGGTCCCCACTTTTCCCGCTTCCAGATTTCGTTGTCCTGCTCGTGGGAATGATACCAGACATTCCACTCGTCGAAGGACAGATTGATCTGCTTCTTCAGGTGCTTCTTGCCCTTCACGGCATCGCAGATGGAAACGACGGTGTGGATGAAGGCATCCAGGTCCATGGTCCTGGCCAGGAAACCCGGGGTGTCCGCGGTGGGATTGCCATAATAGCGGTGCAGGGAAACATAGTCGATGTTCTCATAGCACTCATCCAGCATGGTCAGTTCCCAGTCGCCAAACGTCTTCATCTCCGAGGAAGAGGAGCCGCTGGCCACCAGTTCGATGGTCGGGTCCACCCACTTCATCATCTTGGCGGCTTCATTGGCCACACGGCCGTATTCAAAAGCGGTCTTGTGCCCCATCTGCCACGGGCCGTCCATTTCATTGCCCAGGCACCACAGCTTGATGCCCAGCGGATCCTTTTTCCCGTTGGCAATACGCATATCGGAGAACTTGGAACCGCCCTTATGGTTGGCATATTCCACCACATCCCGTGCCTGTTCCGGTCCGCGTGTTCCCAGGTTAATGGCATACATCACCTCAGAATTGGCCTTCTTTGCCCAGTCAGCGAATTCGTGCATTCCGACCGCGTTGCTTTCCGTCGTAAACCAGGCAAGATCCAGCCGCTTTGGCCGGCTCTCCGCCGGGCCGACCGAATCTTCCCAGTTAAAACCGGAAACAAAATTGCCGCCCGGATAACGGACCACCGGAACCCCGATTTTCCGCACCAGCTCAAGGACATCTTTCCGGAATCCCTGTTCATCCGCCATGGGATGACCCGGCTCGTAGATTCCGCCGTATACTGCGCGTCCGAGATGCTCGATGAAGGAGCTGTAAATTCTCGGATCAATGGCACTGATGGCATAGTCCTTATCCAGAACCATTTTTGCCTGTTTCATATTTCTTTCTCCTTTTTTCTGAGCAGCAACTTGGTCATCCGGCACCGCTGCTCATCCGGTGCTCAACCTCCGGCAGTTCGACGCTGCGCGTCGAGCCCTGCTTATATGAGCAGTGACCTGGTCTTTGGGCACCGCTGCTCATCCGGTGCTCAACCTCCGGCAGTTCGACGCTGCGCGTCGGGCCCTGTTTTACTCTTGTCCGGTTGCCCGTATGCCCCACAGCGCCTCTCCCTTTTCGGAAAGGAGCGTAAAGCACGGAACGACCGAATCCTGTACATCATCATACCCCATCAGGGCAATTCCCGTAAATACCTGATCCCCGGTTTGAATGGTCATGACATCACCCGTGAGGGTATAGCGGCCGGTCATGGAGCCCGAGAGGGTTCCGTCCTCAGCAAAAACCACGGCATCCGAGACATGTTCGGTCCGGTTCACGTCAAATCCGTGGCTCAGTACCTTAAAGATGCCGGTCATCGCGGAGGGTTTTTCCGTGACAGGCGTATACCTGACCGGTGAGATCAGGGGCCATCCCGCCTCATTGAAATAGAGCGCCCGGGCCTGCAGAATGTACCGCTCCCCCGTCGAGGCAAAACGGGTATGGTGGAACAGGATCCACTGTCCCAGATCCTTATCGTAAAGAACGCTGTTGTGTCCGGGCGACCGGATGGCATTTTCTTTCCGGCTGTTCTCCCCTTCCAGGGTTTTGAACAGGTAACCGCCCATCAGCTTCGTTCCGTAAGGAGCAATGTCATCATTGTTCCAGAAATTCCCCGGCTGGCATCTGCACTCCAGCATGGACTGACCGGCGGCATCCTCAAAGGGTCCCTCCGGGGATTTGGCCCGGCAGACCCGGATATTGTATCCGTCATTGGCATTGAGTCCGCCGTAGGAAAGAAACAGATAGTAATATTCCGTTTCCGGATTGTAGATCATGTACGGGGCTTCGATGCAGCTGTGGTTTCCGCCCAGCAGGTGAATCCCATAGGGTTCCTGACCCTCAAGAATCAGACCGGTGGCCGGATCCAGTTCCAGCAGGAAGATTCCGCCGGAATAGGAACCGTAGACCATGTACAGCCGCTCCCCGGAAGCATCAAAGAACACACAGGGGTCGATGGCGTTGGGCAGTTTCGTCGCGTCGTATCCGGGCGCGCCGCTCTTCAGGAGAATGGCCACATTCTCATAGGGTCCCTCCGGACGATCGCTCACCGCCAGGCCCAGGGCCGCCAGGGGCTTTGAACCCTCGCAGCAGCAGTAATACATGTAGAAGCGGCCATCCGCCAGCCGGATGACATCCGGCGCCCAGAAGGTGCCCGTTTCCGCGTAGGTCAGCGCCTCGCCGAACTCCTTCGCGTATTCAGGCTGCAGCGTGCACTTGTCCAGCTTTGAGAACATCTTGTAGCGGATCAGGTCCTCACTCTCCGCCGCCTGCATATGGCTGCCGAAAAAGATATACTTTCCGTTATCCTTTATGACCGAGGGATCATGAAGACTGACATTGCGGAATTTGACCTCTGCGGCCATGGCACTGCAAAGGAGCTGCAGTGTCAGGATCAGCAGAATGGCAAGACTGAATCGTTTCATCCTTATCAGCCCTTTACGGCGCCTGCCGTCATGCCCTCGACGATGAACTTCTGTGCAAACAGATAGATCAGCAGCAGCGGGATAATGGCGAAGCAGGAACCGGTGATCATCAGGTCATAGTTGTTGCCGTACGGTGACCAGAGCGTGTTCAGACCGATCGGAATGGTGTATTTCTTCATGTCAGAAATCACCAGCATCGGCCAGAGCAGCGCGTTCCATGCGCCCATGCCGGTCAGAACGGCCATGGACGCATAGGCCGGCTTCATGACGGGCATGATGATGCGGAAGAAGATGCCGTACTCGGTGCAGCCATCCACGCGGGCCGCGTCCAGCATTTCATAGGGCACGTTCGTCAGAAACTGACGGAAGAAGAAGACGGCGCTCATGCTGACCAGGAACGGAACCATCACGCCGGCATAGCTGTTGCGCAGACCCATGGCGTTGACCTGGGTATACATGGGCAGCATCAGGATCTCAAGGGGCACCATCATGACCAGAAGGACGCACATGAACATGATGTTCTTTCCCTTGAAATTGTACTTGGCAAACCCATAGGCAACCATGGAGGAAAGGAGCAGTGTCAGCGTTCCCTGTACAAGGACAACGCCCAGGCTGTTTCTGTACCAGATGAAATAATCATGCGGATTATGTTCCCCGTTGGCCATGATGCCGGTAAACAGATACCGCCAGGCCTTCAGGTGAAGCTGTTCAAAGTTCAGGTTCAGGTTAAGTCCGCTGACAAACAGTTCTGCACCACCCTTGAATGTACCCAGAACCAGCGCATACAGCGGAATCAGAATCAGGATGGACAGAATAATGAAGAACAGCGTCATCAAAACGGTTCCGATGAGATTCTTCGATTTCTTTTCGTTTTCCATACGCTCAGTCCTCCGCTTTCTTTCCGATAACACCGGTAATGCGCAGCTGGATCACGGTGATGATCAGAGCGCCGACCAGCAGTACAAGACCGACTGCAGATGCGAATCCAAACTTGTCTACCTTCTCAAATCCATAGCGATAGAGATAGCCGACAATGGTCAGGCCGTAGTTCTTCGGAGAGTTGTTGCCGCCGAAAATCATATAGCTTTCCGTGAACATGGAAAGACCGGCATAGATGGAAATTGTCAGAACATAAATCGTTGTGGGCTTGAGCAGCGGGAGGCAAATCTTCGTGAATTTCTGAACCGCATTGGCGCCGTCAATGTCCGCCGCCTCATACAGTTCACCGGGGATGGATTTGAGACCGGCCATGTAATAGAGCATGTTCATGCCCGTCCAGCGCCAGAAGCACAGGAGAACCATGGCGAACATGGAACCATCCGGCGTCTTCAGCCAGATAATCGGCTTCAGTCCGAAGAACTGACGCACCTGGTTCATCATGGCTCCGTCCAGTTCCGAGAACATCATGCGGAAAATGATACCGGCCACAACGACGGAACAGAGAACCGGCATGAACGCAACAGTTTTGAAAAATCCGCTGACCTTGGTCAGTTTGGATTCCGTCATATAGGCCAGGAGCATGGGAACCGGAATCAGGATCGCGCAGGTCAGAACCATGTAAATCATGGAATTCTTCACCGCGGTATAGAAGTTCTTGTTGGCAAACATGTCCTGATAGTTCTTAAGTCCGATCCAGCGATTGCCCGCGCCCGTGATCTCCTGGAAGCTCATGAGGATGGTCGAAATCAGCGGATAGGTGAAAAATACCAGGAAGGTAATAATGAACGGCGCGATAAACACATACGGTGCCACCTGCTGAGAATAGAGCAGATCCCGGTTCATCGCCACAAAGCCGACAATCAGGGCCAGGCCCAGCAGCATGATAATCAGCCGCTGACGGACAATCAGGAACCAGGTATTCTGAATAAAGGAATAGCTCTTCCCTTCCTCCAGCTTTCCAAAGAAGAACGGGCTCAGATCCCCGTGCGTGTCATACGCCTTATCAAAACGCACCGCTTTTCCCTGAAGCATCAGCAGTGCGATAATTCCGATAACAAGCAGTACAGCGCCAATGATCAGCAGCACAACACCGCGTCTCCCGCCGCTCGGCTTTGAGACAACAGCAGTCCCTTGCATATCGTTTCCTCCTCACCTTTGGTCAATTCCCGGAGCGCCCCCCGGATGCGGTCATCCGCCGATACATGCGCCCCGCTTCCACATACGGATTTGTTCAATGCTGCAAAAAAGGCATGGGAGCCTTGGCTCCCATGCCTCGAAGCATTATCAGAACAGATCGCTGTCGATGGATTCCTGAGCAGTCTCAAGAGCTTCGGCAGTATCTACGCCGTCAACATAGACCTCGTTCCAGAGGGTGGATCCGAGATAGCTGTTGATGGTCGGGCTGATAGAGGTGGATACGATGAATCCAATCTCGTCCTTCATGGGCAGGAGAGCATCGATCGGATAGCCGATGAAGTACTGATTGAACTTGTTGTCATCGGTCTTCATGATGGCATCGTCATCCCAGATAGAGGTGTTGCAGGGATCGAATCCGAGGACGGACCAGATCTGAGCTTCGCCTTCCGGAGAAATCTTCGCATAGATCAGGAACTCGGCAGCGAGTTCAGGATTGGTGCCGTTCGCATACACGACGGTACCGGTTCCGCCCTGACCAATGGAGCGCTTCTGACCGACTTCGAATACCGGGCAGGGAGCGACAACATAGCGGTCCTTGCAGGACTCACCGATTTCATCGGTGAAGCGGCTCATGAACCAGAACGGCATGATGACGCTGGCGATCTTGTTGTTGGCGATATAGGCCTTGCCCTCTTCGGTATCCGGCTGGCCGCCAGGACAGGTCTGAGCAATACCGGCCTCAAGCCACTTCTTCTGGGTATCAATGATCTTGGCAACTTCCGGCGTGTTGATGAACGCGTTGGTTCCATCCTGCCAGTCCTTGCCCTGCTGTGCGAGCATCAGGGAAGCAACCCACTGGGTAGAGGTCTCAACCGTGCCCATGAATGCATCCGGAACCTTCTCCTTCAGCTTCAGGCCAGCCTCATACCAGTCATCCCAGGTCTTGATGTCTTCATAGTTGACACCAGCGGACTCGAGGAGAGCCTTGTCATAGAAGGCAACCATGGCACCAACGTGCAGCGGAGCACCATAGTACTTGCCGTCCTTGGCGTAGATCTCAAGACGGGCCTTGACCAGGTCAGCAATGTACGGCTCGAGATAGGGAGTCAGGTCAACCAGCTTGTCGCTGAACGCCAGGATGTTCGGGAACTGGCCAAGCTCGACGTCGCACATATCCGGTGCGCCTTCGTCTGCCTGCAGGGCAACCTTCATCTTGTTATGCATGTCGTCATAACCGATGGTGGTTACCTCAATCTCAATCTGACGGTCCGGATGCTCGGCGTTCCAGCGCGCGGCAGCCTTCTCGAAGAATTCCTGATGCTGAGCGATGAATGTCCACATCGTCAGCTTCGTGGTGTCCGCAGCGGCACCGACCAGAGCGAGTGCGGAGAGCATGCACAGTACCAGTGCGAGAGCCAACAATTTCTTCATTTCTGTTTCCTCCTGTAAGTATATTTATTTGAAGAGCCTCTGCTCTGCAAACCGTGTTCAGACGGGGAAAAAATGATTTCTGTCAAAAATTTCGGGAACTTATCGTTACATTATCGTTAATGTGGTATTAGTATATAGAACTTTTGGTCGGTTTGTCAACCCCTAATTTGACTTTTTTATAATTTTCTGCCATAATGTCACCACTTTATGCCGGTCCTGTGACTGGCCGTCAGGTGGTTGATTTTATGCAGACAACAGAGAAAAAAAGGGTCACCCTGCAGGACATTGCCGCGCGAACCGGCGTGTCGGTGAATACGGTCTCCCACGCTCTCCGCAACAAAAGTGACATTTCCGCGGAAACCTGCCGCAGAATCCAGGAAGCCGCCCGTGAAATGGGCTATACCGGCAATCAGATCGCCCGTTCCCTGCGTTCCGGCCGCACACACATCATCGCGGTCATCCTCGGCGGACTTTCCAACCCGTTTTACGGCATCCTTTCCGATGCCATCCAGGACGCGGCCGCCTTCAAGCGCTATACCGTCATGGTCATGTGTTCAAGGGATGACCCGGAACTGGAACTGCAGCTGGCCGAGGAGGCCATTGCCCGCTGTGCCGACGGCGTCATCCTCTTCCCCAGTAAGGGAAGCCAGAAAACCATTGAACGCTTTCAGGAAGCGAAAATGCCCTTTGTCCTCGTTGCCCGTACCCCCGCAGAAGGAATTGCCGACGCAGTTGTCTGGGATGAGACCGGAGCGGCCTATCTGGCCACCCGCCACCTGATCGAGTCCGGCCACCGCAAACTGGCCTATGTTTCCGACAATGACGTCATCTACTCCTCCGAACACCGGATGGAAGGCTTCCGGAAAGCCTGTGATGAATCCGGCATTCCGGAAAGTGACCGGTGCTATCTGAAATTCTCCGGCAGCAACGGCACCAGTGAAAACGGCATCCAGTGGATGGAAACCCTTCAGGCTTCCCTGATCGACCTCAAGCAGAAAGGGTTTGACGGTCTGTTTGTGTTCTGTGATGTGGAGGCCTGGCATATCCTGCAGGTCCTGGACCATTCGGATCAGGTATCCCGCAACGATTTCGGAATTGTCAGCATTGACAATCTGGAAAGTGCACTCGCTTTCCCGGTACCGCTGTGCAGCATTGGCTATTCCTTTAAGGAGATTGCCGCCAACAGCATCCGGCTCCTCCGCAAACGCATTCACGGCGATACCAGTGCCCCGCAGAAAGTGATTCTGCCGGTGGAGCTGGTCTGCCGGGGCAGCTGCGGCATATCCTGAACAAAGAAGACGCTTCATCATCCGATGAAGCGTCTTTTTTGTTCAGATGGTCGTAAATGCCAGCACGCCGAAAAAGAGAATCAGCGCAAGGAGTGACGGAATGAGCAGGCGCCATTCCGCCGCCAGAAGGCCGACAAATTCCCGCAGGAACGCATTGGGCCAGAAATACCATTTCGTCGAACTTCCCATCCCCTCCACCTCCATTCCGGCATCGGCAGCCAGAATGCCGGTGCGCAGGACATGATAATTGGTCGTCGAAAACGCAATCCGGGCCTCTTTGTCCCCTCTTTGCTCAATCAGCCGGCGTGCATTCACCAGATTCTCAAAGGTGCTGACCGACTGTCCCTCCTCCAGGATCCGCTCCGCTGGAATGCCTTTTTCCTGCAGATATTCCGCCATGGCCCCGGCCTCGGTACGGCATTCATTGGCGCCCTGTCCCCCGGCCGGAACAAACACCGGCGGTTTCCCGCCGCTTCTCTCCTGCTGCGCGGCAAAGGCCAGTGCCCGGTCTACCCGGCCGCGCAGAAGCGGCAGCAGTTTCCCGTCCTTTGAGATCTGGCAGCCGCAGATAATCACGTAATCCTTGTCCGGCCTCGGCTCATGGACGGCTGCAATGAGCGCGGCCAGGATGGTGCCAAACAGCAGGGACTCAAGGAAAACGAAGCAGGTGGTATACACGCTCGTCACCGCCGAATGGATCTTGTAATCCGTCAGTGAACCCGTAAAGAAACGGTCATCGTTCCACAGGATAAACATCCATCCGGCCACAATCAGCAAAAACAGGACGATGCCCAGCAGATTCCTCAGCCGCATCCCCTCATGCCGGACCAGCGCCAGATTGCTCAGGGCCACCGTCAGGGCAAGGGCAATCAGGGCCGGCGCGGTGCACATCAGAAAATAGTAACCGGACTGACTGAACAGATCCCACATCCCCAGCACATCACTTCTGGGATTCGGCAGGATCAGCAGGCAGGCAAACGCAAAAATCAGCGACATGCCGGTGACAAAGATGGTCATGCCAAACAGCAGGATGGTCCGGGCGGAAAAGAACCGGTGCCGGCTCCGGTGGATGACCCATTTCCACAGGCCAAAACAGACCATTCCGAGGACGGCAAGTCCCAGCAGGACCATCCACCGGCTTCCCTTAAAACGGGCACCGGACCGGTCAAAAATCATATTGTGGATGCCGCGGACGACAATCAGGTGACTCTGGCCCTGACCGGCCTCCTCATTGCCGATGTGAACCCAGGTCCGCCCGGAATGATGGCTCTGCAGCTCGATTTCCACCACCGGTCTGCCGCTCATTGGCTCCACCGTCACCGGCGTCATCCGGGTGATGGAAATGACCGAGGGATCCTCCACCACCACCTCCGGCAGCTCACCCGTCCATTGGGTGGCATACAGGGTCAGCGTCCCGCCCATCTGAAAGGCCAGCATCAGCGACACGATGCCCAGCACCGAAAACAGCAGAAACAGCCCATACAGCTTTTTCTCATTCGCTCTCATCTTTTCCGCCTTTCCTGCCTACGGCCGCTTTCCCGAAACCTGCATCAGATGGGTCAGCCGCTTTTCGCCCCACAGGAGCACCCCGGTGGACTGGGCAAGCCGCCTGGCCGATGCGGTAAAGTTGCCCGGGCACAGAACCACCGCCACATCGCAGTCATAATACTGCATCCCTGCGTACGCTTCCTGTACCGCCGCATTTCCGACGCTTCCCTGATAGTTCTTGCACTGAAAGGCATACCGCTTTCCGCCGCGGTCACAGAGGATGTCCACCCCCTGATCCCCGCTGACCGGCGTCAGCTGAACATGTTTAAATCCGTTGTCCCGCAATATTTCAGCCGCATAAGCCTCAAACTCCTCCCCCGTCAGGCGGAGACAGCGCGAGGCCCGGTTGTATTTCCCGGTCAGATGCCGGTAAAGGGCAACGAAGGGCAGACAGATCAGGTGCAGCAGCCGGCGCAACAGAAACAGCAGCCCGCGCAAAAGCAGAACCAGTCCCCGTCCGATCCCCCGGAGAATGCCGAAAAACAGACGGCCCATGGTCCTGAAAATGCCGTCAATCAGGTCAAGCACGGCACCTGCCAGCCGCTGCAAAAGGGACGGCGGCCGCTTTCTCCGCTTTACCGGCAAGAGCTTATCCTCTCAATCATGACCACGGCGTGCGCCGAGATCCCGAGTCCTTCCCCTTCAAATCCCAGATGCTCGGTGGTAGTGGCCTTGACGCTGATCCTCTCCCGGTCACAGCCGAGATGGCCGGCCAGCGAGGTGCGCATGTCCTCAATAAAGGGCCGCAGTTTCGGACGCTGCGCAATGATGGTCACATCGGCATTGCCCAGTTTCCATCCTGCCTCCGAAAGGATCTCACGGACACGCTCCAGGAGCACCATGGAATCCGCGCCCCGGTACGCCTCATCCGTATCCGGGAAATGCAGGCCGATGTCCCCCAGGGCCGCAGCCCCCAGCATCGCATCCATCAGGGCATGGGCCGCCACATCCGCATCACTGTGTCCCAGCAGCCCCCGTTCATAGGGCACTTTCACCCCGCATAGAATCAGATCCCGGTCCGGTACAAGCTTATGTACATCATATCCGTGTCCGACGCGCATCTCCATTTTTCCTGCTCCTCCCGCTCTCCGTTTTCTCAGGATCTGTTCCGCCACCGGAATGTCCTCCGGCGTCGTAATTTTGAGGTTCTCCGGATCTCCCTCGCTCAGATAGACCGGCCTCCCCTCCGCTTCCATCAGCATGGCGTCATCTGTCGCCGTCTGCTGATCGGCCCTGGCCTCATGCGCCGCCCGGATCTCACCAAACCGGAAAACCTGCGGCGTCTGAATGGTATAGAGTTCCGACCGGTCCGGCGTCTCCAGAATCAGGCCGTCCGCGCTGGCCCGCTTGATGGTATCCTTCAGTGGAACAGCGGCCACCGCACTGCCCTTCTGTTCCGCCCGGGCAATGGCCCGGCGGAGAACATCCGGCGTCACCAGCGGTCTGGCGCCATCATGGATGGCCACCAGTTCCGTTTCTTCCGGCAGGGAAAGAAGGCCGGCACGGACACTGGCCTGCCGGGTTGCCCCGCCCAGCACCAACTGTATCCGCCCATAGCCCGCCTCCCTCAGCATGTCCTGCATTTCAGCCCGGTTCTCCGCACTGCAGACAATCCGGATTTCTCCGAACAGACCGCTTTCCACAAACACACGAACCGTATGCAGAAGGACCGGCACGCCCAGGAGCGGCAGGAAAATCTTGTTCTTTTCGCTGTGCATCCGTTCACCGCGTCCGGCTGCAACGATGATGGCCGCATTCATTCCAGTGTCTCCCCGTCCAGCACCTCATACATCAGGCTGGCTTCATTTTTCCGGACCGTTTCCGCCACATTCAGGATTCTGTATCTGGCCAACTTGTCGCCGAACCGGATCTCCAGCACATCCCCCTCCTTCACCTCAGAGGAAGGCTTTGCCACCTTGCCGTTTATGGTCACCCGGCCGCCCTCGCCCGCTTCCTTGGCCACCGTGCGGCGCTTGATAATTCTCGATACTTTCAAATATTTATCCAGTCTCATTGGATTGATTCCTCCTTCAAGAGATCAGTGACTTGGTCTGTTGGCACCGCTGTTTTCCGGTGCTCAAATTTACCAGACTGCCGCTGTGGCGGCAGGCCCACTTCTCAGATTCCCAAAATTGTCATTCCCCGTCAGCCGGGGCCTGTGCTTTTAACCCGCCTGCCAGCACAGGCAGTATACAGACAAAGGGATACACGTACCGGCCCGTCATGCAGGGTCCCAGCAGATAGGTTCCCAGCAGCAGCAGAGGCAGTACCGTCACATAGGCGGATCCCTTTTCATCCAGATACATGCGGCGCAGGGCCAGAAACAGACACAGCCAGACCAGAACGCCCATATTGAACAGATACCCGATCGGCCACTGCATGGCCCCTTTGGCGCCAAAACGCCAGGAAATGGCCTGTCTGACCCTGGGAAACAGGCTCATATCATGAATCTTTTCCCCGGTCCACCAGCCATCGTAATACTCATCCGAGATCTCCGTCTGCAGATAACGGCCGGAAACCCTGTACGTCTGATACGGATACAGGAACGCATGGGTCAGGTCCAGGAACGCATCCATATACAGATCCGGGCATTTCACCAGCACCGACAGATACAGGCGGAAAAAGCCCGGCAAATCAGCCCGGATGGCCTCCCCGTCTGTTTCAAACTTCACCGGATCCGAAATGGTGGCATCGTACTTTTGCCACGCCTCGCCCGGCATCAGGGCATCGATTTCCGCCTTCTGCTCCTCACTGAGTGCCTCAGGCCGCATCAGGCGAACCCTTGCCATCTGCTGAATCGGAACAGAAAGCTTCTCCACCACACTGCCGCTTTCGGCATTGAATCCGCCTTTCAGTCCCGCGCCAATCCCTGTGGCCAGCAGCGTCGACATGAACACCGCCAGCGCCGTCTTCCGCTTCTCCTCCCGCAGCAGGATCAGCCCGAGAACGCTCCAGGGCAGGAACGCATAGAGGGCATTGTTTCGCAGCAGAATACTGAGCACAATCGCCAGAATCATCCGTCCGTTTTCCCGGTTGCGCACGCCAAACCGCATTTTCTGATAAATCAGGCACAGCGCCAGCGCGAAGGTGCCGCTGAAAAGCGTGTCCTTGGTTGCCGTTCCGGCCATCAGCATATGAAGCGGATAAAGGGCAAAGAACAGATAGGAGAAAAGCGCCGTCCGGGTCCCGCACTGTTCCCCGATGGACTGGACACATCGCACAAAGCAGCCGCTCAGCAGCAGAATCTGAACTAGTGTATAGAGAATCGCCCCCGCGTTCACCTGACCGATGCCTTTTCCAAGGCCGATCAGCGCGCCCATGAACAGTGTATGGAGAATCGGATGGTGATCCGAATACGGGCCGACGAAAAACTGTTTCAGCTGAAACGGAACATCATAGGCAAACGTGCCCGGACACAGAATCAGGAACGCCGGCACATAGCAGGCCACAAGACCCAGAACCAGCCATTTCCCGGAGGGCAGCGGTTTTTGCACCAGATCGACGCTGCCGGGCTGAAGGTGAAACAGGAAAAACAGCACCAGCAGCAGCGGAATCACCAGCGCGGCACAGATGCCCAGCGTTACCGGCAGACTGAACGGTCTGCCCAGCTCATTGGGAATCCCCACTGCCAGCAGAAAGGCAAACAGAAAAGCTCCCGTCCAAAGGACTGCCGGCCGCCTTTCAAACAGTTTTTTCATCCTTGTCCCCCTCGTCCCACCCGGCGCTTCACTCCGGTGCATCGTCTCCGATATAAAGAAACGCTGCAAGTGCAGCGCTATTTGTCATTTTTCCCCTCACCCAGTTTTTCCATAATCGTCCGATAAATATAGGATGCCTGAACCGGCCACCGCCTGCAAAACGCCACTGCTTGCTGGTCATCCGCCGCCGTCAGTGTCAGATTGAAGATTTCGTTTCCCGTTTCCAGCAGCCGCAGCGTCACCACATATCCGGCATCCGTATGCACCCAGTCCGCCGGCATCTGCTGTTCATCACGGTTCTTCCGTCTCCATTTTTCCGCATGAATGTCCACCTGGATTTTGGCACTGGGCCAGACATCCCCTTCAAACATCTCCAGGCTTTTCTTTCCTTCATCCGTTACGGTCAGAAGTCTCCCTTCGATGCACTTTTCCTCCCGAACCATCTGTGCATCTTTCAGTTCGCCCAGGGAGACATACAGTTGAAACTCTTCCATAAGGGAAAAAGCATCATTGAAACGTACCAGCTGTTCCTCTGTACACTTTCCGATGTGCAAAAGCGTATACAGCAGCGTCAGTTTATCCCGATGCCCTTCCCGCTGTCCTCCGCCCATGATGCTCCCCCTCTCTCTCAGGATTCCGCCGGTTCTTCCTGAATGATATATGGTTTGATTTCCTTAAGAAGATCATCACAGCTGTCGCTGTAAATCGTCATGGTGATCGGTTTGGAGAGATCAATGGAAAAAATACCGAGCAGCGACTTCGCATCCACCACATATCTGCCGGAACGCAAGTCTATGTCATACGGATAACGGCTCACGATCGCAACAAATTTTTTCACGTCATCCGTCATCATTGTCAGCCGAATATTAATTACCGTCATATCTTCTCTCCTTATCCAGGCTACGCCTTAAACTGCAGAATCATCACACTTCTGAACGCTGTTCCTCCAATAACAGAAGCATGCCTTATTATAATGAAATCGGCACGCCTTTTCAAGTCTGCCCCCCGTCCCTTTTTCCCGATTTCCCTGTCTGTTCACGCAGTTCATGACTGTTTCAGGCTGTTTCCCTGTCAGATTTCGCCGGAAAAATGTTTTTGCGGTCAATCGTTTTTTGTCTGTGCGCCTATGAAAGAGCCCGGAGGAGGCGCCCGGCACTGTGCCGGGCTCCTCCTCCGGGCTTTCTTTTTTCGACAGAAGATTCACCGTCCGTGAGGCTTACCGTTTCAGGAGTTTATCCAGCGTCACGGGATACAGTTCCACGGCAGCGCCGCTGACAACGTCATCAAAAAGGATCCCGTTTTCATCGACAAAAACCGTCGTCGGATAAACCTTGTTGGGCAGCATCTCCTCCCGTCCCTCAAAAGGCACAATGTTCAGATAGCTGACCCCCGCCTCACTCAGAATCTTCCGGCTCTCAGCCATCGTCTCCCCGTCCTCGGCATCCAGGCACAGACCGATGATCCGCCCGCTTTTCATTTCCGGCCATGAGTTCCTGATATTCATCCGGATATTCAGAGCCGGTCACTGACTGCCCCAGTAAGGAAAGGTACTCCTCTGCGTTAAACCAGCACAGGTAATACCGCAGTCCGTCCTTTTCGCCAATCTCCCGGATATTCATGTGCTCATACAGAGATTCAGCCGCAGCCAACAGCGCCTCATCCCCGCTGAAGTAGGCCGGATTCGCATACCTTTCCAGCAGGATTCCCCGAAGGTTCTCCGCGTCCCGTCCCCTGTTAATGCCGTAAACCTCGGGGAACGTCCATTCAACCGAACTGGTTTTCAGATCAACCTCGCTCAGTTTTTTCCATATCCCCTTCGTCATAGGCCTTAACCTCTTCCTCCTTGAGAGTCCGGTATTCCTCCCCTCGCATGGCGACATAGGTTACCCGTACAGACACAAGCCCGCTGCCGGGATCGACTCCCTCTCCCGTGTCACTGAACGTAAAAACCCTTTGGAGCTTTGCAAGTCCTCCGGAATCGTCATCTCAAAGCCGCTTTTTGGGGCTGTCCAGACTTTGTCCTCCGTTTCAACTGCCGCAAGAGCGCTGCTGCAAAGAGAGACAGCCACGAATGCAAGAAACATTCTGAGGATTTTCATGCTGTTTTCCTTTCTGTACACAACTGTTTCAGGTCCCTGATCATTCATTTTCAGAGCTCTGTTCAGGACCGTCACGGGTGCGCTTAATCAGTCAGTGTCCTGAACGCATCACCGGTCTCACCTGTCCCTCTTCCCCCGGGACCATCGGTCCTTTGCTATAGTTTAACACGGCCGGACGCGGATGACAGCTTGTTTCTGGTCCCTCCCCGCAGCAGCTGCCCGCCGGGTCCCGGAATTTTCTTTTAACTTTTTTCAAAAAAGGGGTTGCTTTTTTTCAGGAATCGAGGTATACTACGTGACGTGTTCGGGGTCGTAGCTCAGCTGGCTAGAGCGCCACGTTGACATCGTGGAGGTCGTAGGTTCGAGCCCTATCGACCCCACCACAAGCGCTGACAATCGTCAGCGCTTTTCTTTTGCCAAATTCCGGTCATCCCATGGATGACCTTTTTTGTGATTTTTTATGATTTTATGGATTTTTAGTCAGATGTTTGCTATAATCCGTCCATCATATTTTTATACTTTATAAAAGATTTCCTTTGAGGAAATCTTTCCCGGGAGTGATGTTGATGCCATTCAATCTTATTGCGGCAAATCCGGTCAGCAATGTGGAAATCGTTTTCCGCGTATTCATTGCCCTTCTGATCGGTTCCATCGTCGGTGTTGAACGTGAGTATAAAAACCGGCCTGCCGGTCTCAGAACGCATGTGCTGGTGTGCCTTGGCGCCTGCTCGATCGCCCTGATCGAAAGCATGTTTTCCGCCCAGCTGGCCACGCAGGGCGGAGACAGCCACATCGCCTATAACTTCGGCCGGCTGGGGGCGCAGGTGATCAGCGGCATCGGCTTTCTGGGTGCCGGCACGATCTTCACCTCGCCCAACAAAAAGATCGCCGGTCTGACCACCGCCGCCTCCCTGTGGAATTCCGCCTGTCTGGGTCTGACCGCCGGATACGGGTATTACTGGATCGCGCTTCTCGGATGCTTCATGGTCATGATGACGCTTATGCTGCTGCAGAAAATGATTCCTGTCAATTCCAGCAAGCGTGTCGAAGTCCGCTTTATCCACCGCAATGAAACCATTGCCTTCATCAATGATCTTTTTGCAAAGCAGAACATTGAAGTCCTGGATCTGGACTTTCACGTGGAAAGCACCGGCGACCCCAGGAGCAACGATCCCAACGTCTATACCAATATCTACACCCTGCATCTTCCCAATACGATGAATTACGCCGACCTGATCAATACCCTTTCCGCGTTTCATAACATTCAGCTGGTGCGCACCACCGCTTCCTGATCAAAACAAAAAAACCAGGCATGGCCTGGTTTTTTTGTTTTTTGCAGTGCTTTCACTCTTTTTGAATCATCCTGAAACAGCGCAGGTCATTCCACGGAGATCCGGTCAGAACGGATGAACCCGTTCCGTTCTGACCGCTCTCCCCTGCGCACTACTCGCCCACCTTAAACTCGGATGTATTGACTTTCATGCCATCCCAGTAGAGATGAATCTTGTATGTGCCGGTGGGAATCCGTTCATTCGAATTATAGAGATCGTAGAAGAATTCAGGTCCGGCAATTTCCCACCAGATTTCCTGGAATCCGCCGTTCACCCGGTCAAAGGTGATATCGGTCGCACGCTCCACTGTCATGAAGCCATCCGGGGATTCGAAAACCACCGTGACAAAGAACGTACGCGGCTTCGCCAGCTTGGGCATCTGCATATGGTATTTGACGCCATAGTAAATGGATTGATCCTTCAGCCCGTCTATGATTTTCTGAGCTGAGAGGGCATTCACCTTTTTCGCTTTGCCCGTGCTCGTGGGAAACTCTCTGGTTTCCAGCTTCACCTTGATTGAGGTGTCTTTGAGAAGTCCGTCCTCAAAAGTCGGCACATCCGGGACGGAATAGTCATTCGCAGCGAGAATGCTGAAATTCTCATCCACCAGGTACACGAAATAATTCTGTCCCGGGATCATCTGGTCCGTGTGAATCGCGTTGTTCTCAGGCTCAATCGCGATAAACTTCTGTTTGACATCATTTCCGCCGTCAATCATGATAAGGAGATATTTTGCACCGTCATCCTCCCGGCTTTTGGTCCAGGAAATCGTGGTGATTCCCTTATCATACTCGAGCTTGTTAAACGTGTATTCAACCTCTTCTGCAAAGGCCGCAGAAGCGCAAAGCATCATGGCAAGGAGCAGGAAAATAGCAAAGGCTTTCTTTACAGTCATTTTTAATCCTCCTGTTTCAGTCGATCAACCACTTTCACGGCGGAACCGGAGCAAAGGCAGCTCCGGTTCCGGATAATTCCTGATAAGGCTAGTCACTACAGTCTGAAAATCCCTGCTGCTTCAAGAACAATCAAAACAAAAACGAGTGCAAGCAAAACATACACGACACGCACGATGATGTTCATCTGACCGACCGTCAGATTGACATGTTCGTACCATTCCAGTTTCTTTTTGTGAACCTGTCGGGAAAACGCATCCATCTGCTTTTCCCGTTCATCCAGTTCTTTTTCCCGGGCCTCAAGCGCCCGTTCGCGCTCCTCAAGCGATTTTTCCCGCTGCTCCATTACTTCTTGGCAATGTACTTGCGGATATCAAGGGAGACCG
The DNA here is from genome assembly GCA_002395225.1 of Christensenella sp. UBA4263. Classification (GTDB taxonomy): domain Bacteria; phylum Bacillota; class Clostridia; order Christensenellales; family Aristaeellaceae; genus Ventricola. Next base: position 86,367 of record DGWH01000038.1, on the reverse strand, counting down.
CCAGAACGATGACCAGGCCCTGGACCACGTAGTTGTAGTACGGGTTGACGCCCAGGAACTGCAGGATGATCTTCAGGAGTTCGAACACGAGAACGCCCACCAGAATGCCGGGAACCGTTCCGATACCGCCTGTCGTGGAAACACCGCCGATGGTACAGCCGGCAATGGCCTCAAGCTCATAGCCCTGTCCCATGGAAGCGGAGGCGCCGCCGGATTTGGCAGCCAGCAGATAACCGGCAATGGCGTACATAATGCCTGCTGTGGTATAGATGCGGATCAGGGTGCTGGTGGTATTGACACCGGACACCTCCGCGGCAACCTCGTTGCCGCCGATGGCGTACATATACTTGCCGTGACGCATCTTGTTGTAGATAAACCAGAAAACCAGTCCGAAAACAACAGCGACAAAGAAGAGATACGGAAGATGGAAGCCTCTCGTACTTCCGATGCGGCCATTGATCAGGGACGTATAGAGTTTCTGGAAGCCGCCGATGGGCTGCGCATCCGAAATAACCAGTGAAATGCCGTAGATAATGGTCTGTGTACCCAGGGTGGCAATGAAGGGCGGCACATGAAGTTTGGTGACAATCAGGCCGTTGATCAGGCCCCAGATCAGTCCCAGTACGATGACGATGGCGAATACCAGGAAAATGTTCATCTCCGGAACGAATTTCCAGAGTCGTCCGTTGTAATCACCGCGCTGGCACAGAATGCCGGCAATAACCGCGGCAAAGCCAACCTGACGGCCGGCGGAAAGGTCCGTACCCTTGGTAATCAGACAGCCCGAGACACCCAGTGCGATCAGAAAACGGACAGCCGTGTTGCTGATCAGGTTGCTGAGGTTTGCCCAGGAAAAGAAATTATCCTTGATGCAGCCGACCACAATCGCCGCTACGATCAGCAGGAAAACAATCGGATTGCCTGTAACCGTCTTCATGATTCTGACGCCGATGGTCTCTTTCGAAACACTCTTTTGCATGACTCTTCCTCCCTTTATTCAAACTGCGTTGCAAGCGCCATGATATTTTCCTGCGTTGCATCCTGTCCATCGATAAACCCGGTCACACGGCCGTCACACATGACCATGATCCGGTCAGACATGCCGATCAGCTCACTCATTTCCGAACTGATCATGATAATGCTCTTTCCTTCCTTTGCCAGGTCCGCGATGATGCAGTAAATTTCATATTTCGCACCGACGTCAATGCCGCGCGTCGGTTCATCCAGAATCAGAATATCCGGATTGTTTGCAAGCCATCTGCCTACCAGCACCTTCTGCTGATTTCCGCCGGAAAGCGATTTAATCTGCGTTTTGGAGGAAGGCGTCTTGATATTCATCTTCTCAACATTGTCTTTGACAAGCTGCTCGACCTTGCCGCTGTTAATGGCAAAGCCGTAATCCAGATACTTGCTGAGGGAGGAAATGGAAATGTTGTCAGCAACACTGAGAACACCCATGATTCCGCTGCCGCGCCGGTCCTCTGTCAGCATGGCAATGCCCTGATCAATGGCATCCTTTGGCCGGTTAATCCGAAGTTCCTTGCCCTTATACAGAATCGTTCCGGTCGTATGGGAACGGATTCCGAACAGGCCCTCCATCAGTTCCGTCCGCTGGGCACCAACCAGTCCGCCCACGCCCAGGATCTCTCCCTTGCGAAGGGTAAAATTGATATTCCGGAAGGAACGCGGGTTGATGGAGGTAAAGTTCTTTACCTCAAAGACGACCTCCCCGGGCTGATTCTCCCGCGGCGGATACAGATTGGTCAGTTCGCGTCCGACCATCTGCGTAATGATTTTCTCCGTCGTCAGCTCCTTTGCCTCCCACGTGCCGATATAGCAGCCATCCCGCATGATGGTGACATCATCGGAAATCCGGAGAATCTCATCCATCTTGTGTGAGATATAGACGATGGCAACGTTTTCCGCCTTCAGATCCTCAATGATCCGGAACAGCGCCTCCACCTCATTGGCAGTCAGGGACGAGGTCGGCTCATCGAGAATCAGCACACGGCAGTTGGCTGAAACCGCCTTGGCAATTTCAACGGACTGCATCTGGGAAACGCTGAGCTCGCCGACTTTCTGCCGGGGATCAAAATGCATCCTGACCTTTTTCAGGAGCCCGGCCGTGTCCTCGTACATTTTCTTGTGGTCAATGACCGGAATGAAACCGAGGAATTTTTTCATCGGATAGCGTCCGAGGAAAATGTTTTCACCGACCGTACGGGCCGGAATCGGCTGGAGTTCCTGATGCACCATGGCAATTCCCTTGGTGAGTGCATCCATGGGATCGCTGACCGTCACCGGCTGACCATCAATCTTGATCTGACCATGGTCCATCTTGTAAATGCCGAACATACACTTCATCAGTGTGGATTTTCCGGCTCCGTTTTCACCCATAAGAGCATGAACCCTGCCAGGGCGAAGCTTCAATTGTGCATGATCCAGTGCTTTTACGCCAGGAAAAGATTTGCTGACATCGATCATTTCCAGAACGTATTCAGACATTGCAGCATGCCCTCCTTTCCATCTACCCGTATACTGCGTTCCCGGCAGAGCACCATGATGATTCCCCGACAAAAACGACTCGTATAGGCAAAGATGGGTGGGCACAGGCCCACCCACCTTTCTTTTCGTGTGATATATGTTTCAGAAAGCAGAATTAATGAGCGTCGACATAGGCCTTGTTGACCTTGACATAGTCGACCCAGTAGTAGTTCTGGATCTCTTCGCCTTTGAGCAGCTTGATGGCTACGTCAACGGCTGCATGGGACTGGCCGATATGGTCATTCAGAACGGTACCGGTCATGTTGCCGTCCTTAACGAGCTGGACAGCTTCCTCAAGCGCGTCAACGCCGAGGAGATAGATGTCCTCGCCAACCTTGCGGCCGGCAGTCTCGATAGCGGTGGCAGCGCCAAGTGCCATGGCGTCGTTGTTGCAGAAGACAACCTCAACCTTGTCGCCATAGATGTTCAGCGCGTTGGCGCAGAGCTCCTGGCCCTTGGTCTGATCCCAGTTGCCGACCTGATCATCGAGGCACTCGACTTCGATGCCGGCGTCCTTGAGAGCCTTCACGGAGAACTCGGTACGATACTGCGCGTCGATGTTCTCCGGATCGCCTTCGATCATGATGTAGGAAACCTTGCCGTCGCCGTTGATGTCGCCCTTGTTCGGGAGTTCGGCAACCATTTCACCCTGGAAGGTACCGGACTGACGGGCATCAGCGCCAACATAGCAAACCTGAGGATTGTTCAGGATGCCTTCATAAGCTTCGTCCAGCGTCTTGCCGTCCTTGTCGTAGGCCAGCGGCTCACGGTTGATCAGAACCAGCGGAATGCCGGCTGCAACAACCTGGTCGATGACTGCATCGGCAGAGGAGGTCTGAACGAGGTTCAGGATGATAACATCCATTCCCTGGGTGATGAAGTTCTGGATCTGGTTGGTCTGCTCGGCCATGTCGTTCTTGCCGTCAGCCATGGTGATCTCATACTTCACATCGTCGGTCTCGAGAGACTTGAAATAGTTCTCGATCTCATTGCGGTAGAGCGTCATGAAGTTATCAGTGAACTGATAAATGGAGACGCCTACTTTGTACGTCTGTGCGGAGGCAGAGACTGCCAGGCCCAGAGCCATCACGGCAACCAGAGCGAACACGAGAAGCTTTTTCATAGGAAAACACCTCTTCTATTATATTTCATCAGCTTAACAGCTGCTGATGACTGAATCGGGTCTATTATAATCTCAAATATCCGCCTTGTCAATTTTTTCAGCTTTATTTTGTCCAATTTACGAAATTTTTTTCTGTGCCGGAACGCCCCTCAGCCGGCAGCCTCAGGAGGAATCCGCAAACGCCTTATCGAACCTGACACAGCCGATTCAGGCATCATCTGAAGCCGCCTCGCCCCGGTCAGAGGCCCGGTACGTGCTGCCAGAGGCAGTCGTTCCCATAAGCAGCCCCACGGCCTGCAGCTAAGACACCAGAATCTTTGTTGCCGGGAAACTCCCCTTTCCATCGCCGACGCAGTGGTCAGTCAAGTACCCGTTCAAATACAGGAATGCTCTCAAGCGGCGCATCCACCTCAATGTAACCTGAACCCGGGAAAACCTCCTCCGTCCGGATATCCATCCAGGTGCCGGCCGGCAGATAGACGGTCCGTTTCCGGGCACCGGGGGTCATCACCGGTGCCACCAGGTAATCCGGTCCGAACATATACTGATCCGTCAGATCCCAGCAGACCGGATCCTCCGGGAATTCATAGAACATGGCACGCATCAGGGGCGAGCCGTTTTCATGTGCCTCGGCATAGATCCGGCTGATATACGGCTTCAGCCTCCGGCGCAGTTCATAATTGGCCCGCATGATGCCGAAGATTTCCTCACCGTAGGACCACATCTCATTGTCCTGGCCGGTATGCAGGTACCCGCCGCCAAAGTCGCGGTCATCCAGGGCAGGAATGGTAAAGGGTTCCCGGTCGCCGTGCAGCCGCATGATGGGCTGGAAGACCGCCCACTCATACCAGCGGACCAGCAGTTCCCGGAAATCCGGGTCAAACACGTTTCCTTCCATGAACCCGCCGATGTCGGTATTCCACCAGGGGATTCCGGCCAAACCCATGTTGAGGCCCGCCTGCAGCTGATCCCGCATGGACTCCCAGGTTGAGGGCACATCCCCGCTCCACAGCACATTCCCGAATTTCTGGCTACCGGCCCAGCCGGATCTGAGCAGGTTCACCGGCTGCACGCCCAGGACGCGCATGGGGTCATCAAAGGTGCGGCTGTACATCTGCGGATAGATATTGGAGCAGCGCATGGCAGGACCTGCATAGTACCTGAAATTGTCAAAATCATACTTGGTCAGGTCCGGTTCGGAGTTGTCCAGCCAGAACCCGTCAATTCCATACTGATAGTAATGCTCGCGGCACTTTTCCCAGACGTATTCCCGGGTTTCCGGATTAAACGGATCGATCTCCACGCAGTCTCCCTGATAGTCATACGTCTGCATGGCCCCCCGCTCCGTCCGCATCAGCAGGCCGCGGTCCACCATCTCCTCAAAGTTCTCGCTGCGCCGGTCGACGCTGGGCCAGACGGAAACAATGACCTTGATTCCCATCCGGTGCAGTTCCTCTACCATGGCAGCGGGATCCGGCCAGTATTTGGCATCGAACTTCCAGTCCCCCTGTACGGTCCAGTGGAAGAAGTCGATGATGATGACATCCAGCTTGATGCCCAGTTCATGATACCGCCGTGCCACATTCAGCACTTCCTCCTGTGTCCGGTACCGCAGCTTGCACTGCCAGAAACCCATCCGGTCCTCCGGCATCATGGGGGCGCGGCCGGTCACGGCGGTGTAGTTGTACAGGAGATCTTTGGGGGTATCGCCCACGGTTACCCAGTAATCCATGTCCCTGCAGCACTGGGCGACCCACTTGGTGACATTTTTGCCAAAGGTCACCTCGCCCACTGCCGGGTTGTTCCAGAGCATGCCGTACCCGAAACTTGAAATCAGGAACGGCACCGTGGTCTGGCTGTTTTTCTGGGCCAGTTCCAGCGTGCACCCCTTCAGCTCCATATAGGGCTGCTGGTACTGTCCCATGCCGTACAGCAATTCCCCCTCATTGGGTTCAAAGCGAACAGTCAGGCGGTAATCCCCGCCGATATAGGGCGTCCATTCCCGGTTAACCACCTTCAGGCAGTGGCTCTCTCTTGTAATGCTGCCGCTGTAATTCTGGAACAGTTCCTGCAGGATCTGCTCACCGTCCCTGTACAGTGTAATGACACCGCCGTGATTCACGGTTGCCCGGATGCGGCCATTGGTGATGGAGGCACAGGGATAGTTTTTATACGTTCCATCCCCTTCCCGATGGCTCTCCTCCCCGAAAACAATCTCTGCCCGGACATTATCCGGCGTTTCCGTCAGTGCCCATTCCTCCCCGGTAAAATCCGGATTCATGGTTGCCCGGATGCGCAGCGCATCCCTGCCCCACGGTTCAATTCTGAGCAGTTCTCCCTGCCGCCGGCAGAGAAGTCCATTGTCTTTCTGGCTAAAACGCATACCTATTCACCTTTCTTCCTTAAGAATCATGATTCCATTGGCGGGTAACATCCATCCGTCTTCTATCCGTCTCTGCCCGATCAGGTCAAACATCGGTCGGCCCAAATTCACTTTCTGCGCCTCCCCGCTGTAATTCTGCAGAAAAATATATTCGCCGCGGGCAGTGGCCACAATTCCCTCCTGATGATCAATTTCCGCATCCGCTTTTGGCAGCTTCACCTCAGCGAGGATTATGTCCATCACGATTTTCATCCCGTACGGATCCGGTTTTCCGGCCAGATACCAGGCCGTGCCGCGTCCAAATCTGTTTCGGGTCAGAGCCGGCATGCCGGCATAGAAGTCGCTGCCATAAACGCCCATGACCTCGGCAGTGACATCCCGGGGCAGTTCACACAGCTCCTCAAGCGGCAAATTCCGACCGTCCTCAAAGGCAAGCGTGTTGAATTCCTCCGGATACAGTGCGTCGATCTCCTCCGCCCGCAGACCCAGAACATCCGTCAGGCCGTGTGGCGCATCACCCAGATACGTCAGATGATCCGCGTCCACGATTCCGGAGAAGAACGTTGTCACAAGCACGCCGCCCTTTTCCGTAAACCGGCGCATCTTTTCCTCAATGCCGCCGCGGAACATGAAGAGCATGGGCGCGATAACGACCTTGTACCCCTCAAGGCTCGTTTCCTCACTCATATCCGCGAAGTCCACCGCAATGCCCTGTTCCCAGAGACTCCGGTAAAACAGCAGCACCGTGTCAATGTAGCGCATATTGCCCAGCTGAGCCGCCTGGACCCGCTCCAGTGCCCAGAGATTCTCATAATCAAACAGGATACAGACCCCGGCCTGATTCCGGGCATCCAGCACCGGCTGGAGACCTGCAAGCACCTGTCCTACCTCCGCCACGTCCCGGAACACCCGCGTATCCGACCTTCCGTCATGGCTGACCACCGCGCCATGGAACGCCTCCGAACCGCCGCGTCCCTTGCGCCACTGGAACATCATGACACTCTGGCTCCCATGTGCCACGGCCTGCAGGGAGGACAGCAGATGCATGCCCGGCCGTTTCAGCTTGTTGTGCGGTTTCCAGTTGACCAGCGAGGGGGTTGATTCCATCAGCAGGAACGGTTTGCGCTTGAAGGAGCGCATCAGGTCATGCTGCATGGCCACATTGGCCGCCAGCGCCATGTCATCTCCGCTCCCCCAGGTGGGATAGCTGTCCCAGGAAACCACATCGATTTCCTTGGCCAAGGTGAAATAGTCATAGTCCCTGAAACGCTCCATCAGGTTGATGGTAACCGGAATGTCTGCGTTCACCGCCTGAACGGCCTCCCGCTCCATCCGTACAAATGAGGCGCACTGACAGGTTTCAAAGCGGCGCCAGTCCAGCCACATGGAAGGATTGCTGACCTCCCCCATGGGAGACGGCGGCTCAATCTGACTCCAGTCGGTATAGCGCTGTGACCAGAATCCGGTCCACCACCGCCGGTTCAGCTCCTCGAGTGTTCCGTATTTGTTTCTCAGCCATTCCCGGAAAGCCTCTGCACAGAGCGGGCACCGACAGTCTCCGCCGAACTCATTGCCGATATGCCACATGAGAATATCCTTGTGGCCGGCATAACGGCGCGCCAGGGCCGTATCGATCTGCCGCACCTTTTCCCGGTAAACCGGCGAGGTCAGACAGTGATTGTGCCGCTCCCCGTAATGCATGCGTTCAAATCTCTCATTGCAGCGAAGCACCTCCGGATACCGCTGTGCCAGCCATGCCGGGCGCGCCGCGGAGGGGGTGGCCAGAACAATCCCAATCCCGTTTTCCGTCAGCCGCTCGACGATTTCATCCATCCATTCAAAGTCATACCGCCCCTCCTCGGGTTCAAGCCTTGCCCAGGCAAAAATCCCCAGAGAGACCGCATTGATCCCGGCCAGTTTCATCAGGCGAATATCCTCAAGGAGCACCTCCGGATAGTCCAGCCACTGATCCGGATTGTAATCGCCGCCGTGAAGAAACACATTGGGATAATTCATTCCTGCCTTCCTCCTTTTTCTATATCCCGACGCCAGCTCTATGGCGCCGGCCCTGTCACACCCCGGCACCGGATCTTTCGGCACCGATGCATTTCCGATGCTCAGGCCTGACACAGCGACGCTTCGCGTCGGCCCTATTATACCCCGACATCAGATCGTTCGGAATGGTTCTTTTCCGACGTTCCTGCTGGTCAAACCGGCCCGGAGCGTCGAATCTTTCCTCAGCTTTGCAGGGATTCAGGGAATCAGAAGCTCCGGAAATGTCTGTTTGCTCCCGGCTGCTCAGCATTTCCCTGACCCGTTTTCCGGGTTTCCTTTCTTCTCCTGATTATATAGAAAATGCCCAAATTTCACAACAGGCGCATCCCGCCTCCCAGCGCCGCTCAGACCTGATCTCAATGACTTTGGGAGGGAAGACCTGAACAGAGCGAACATCGGATTTCCGGGCTGACACAATATTTAGTGACGGATTTCGGCCGGTGTACACAATATATATGTGTACGAGTAATTATTATTCTGTTTTATCTGCAATTACATTGACAGAAAGATCCATTACAATATAGACTTTTCCCAATTAGATTCTGTATGTCGAAGCCATTTCCAACGTATCCTGCAGCTCATCTTGAAAACGGGCTGCACTGCCAAACACCGACCGTTTTCAAATCCAGACCTCAGCCAAATAACCAGAGCTGAGGCCTGAGGAGGAGTTCAATCATGAAAGCAAGACTGATTCTTTTTCTGATTCTTTTATGCCTCTTTGCGGGATCTGCAAGCGCCCAGAAAGTCGTCATCTCCATTGATAATGCCGGGAGTTTTGTGTACCATGATTCTGACGGAAAAGATTATTTTCCCCGTACTCAAGAGCTGATTAATCAGAAATGGCAAAAACGCAAGGATCCAAAAGCGCCTATCCTGATCGAAGAAGGAACGCGTATCCATATCTGGCAAAGCGAACCTGCTCCGGATGGGAAATACCTTTCCGGATGGCGTTCTAATCCCTCTGGCGTATCCGTGACCTATGACAATAACCGGGATGAATGGGTTTTTAACGTTCCATCTCATAATATCTCTTTTTCACCGGTTTACAGCGACCAGAAGCCGTTTACGGTCCGTCTGGAATCAGACAGTGCCCGTGTACCCAGCAGCATCTATTGGGATGTTCTCATGTCGACAAAGATTGAAGAGTATTCTTACGATGCCGGGATGTATATCACAGTTGACGATGAAACGGTCACCCCCGTGCTTGACCTTGATATGAACGGCAGCCCGGATATTTCGATCATCTATGGTGAGAGCACTCACACATACCGTGTACTTTCAACCAATTCCGTCAAGGGATCCATCACCATAAAAGGCCTGAATATGTCCCGGGATACGATTTATAACAGCCGGTATAATCCGGTAACCTTTGTCTTTGACCAATTCGAGGTAACGGAGGTTAATCACGGGCAGAAGTATTCAAAGACCGACGGCGGAAATCTTAAGGTTGTCATAAAGAGTACGCTCAGGAATGATACGGATCCGTATGACGCGTTCTTTGAGAGGGATGCCAGCGGAAACGTGCGGCGGCAGGGCAAGGTGTACATGAATAAAAAGCTCGTGGATCCCTCCAATTATACGGTTCGGCGGGGCAGTCTGGAAATCATCTTTACCCCGCAGTACCTGGCAACTCTTCCCAACGGAAAACACGTTGTTGAGGTCGAAATGCCGCATGGCGAAACCGTCTCCTCGGATGTGGAGATTGAGGGACAGGCGCCGCCAATTGACGCGGCCGCGGCAAACCTTCCGAGAACCGGCGATGAGGAAAACCTGCTGGTTTGGGGCAGCCTTGGCGTGGCCGGCATTCTCGCATTTCTTCTGGTGTTATAGAGTCTAATCGCAAAAAACCGGCGGGTCCGCCGGTTTTTTGTTTTGCCGTCCTGTTGCTCTGCTGTACGGTCATTGCCTCATTTCATTCAAAGGAATCATCCATGTCCTGCCATCCCCGCAGACGGAGAGACTTATGGCGTCTGTAACAGGTATCACACACCCGATACGGCCAGTTCCACGGAAGGCGGGCATGACAGGATTCACAGGTCCGGGTCTGCAGTTTCTGCGTCGAAAGAATATGGATAATCCCCTTTGAGATCAGGGATTTGCGGCTTCCGATTTCCTCCAGAACCGGATCCGGGTCCGGAAGGAAAATGCGCGCATAGTTGTAGTAGAGATCGCACCGCCTGTAATCTGCCTCCAGAAGGTCCAGCATCTCAATCGTGCACTCCTCCGGATTCACGTATCCGGGGAGCTCCGCAATCACCTCGATATGTTCATGACTGCATTCGGCATGGTACATCGCCCGCCAGCGAGCCAGCAGATCCGGATCCGTTTCATCAAAGGGAATGCAGAGAAAACGGTACAGGAGCATTTTATCTGTCTGACGGTTTTCAAGCAGGACGGCCAGCTGTGCCATGCGCACCGTTGAGGCCTTGGAAAAGCAGCCCTTGTCTTTCATGGCGAGCCACTTGTTAATGATCTGGGTCAGAGGCAGCGGAATGCCAAGGAGGGAATCCGGAAAGCGGATAACGGCCTCGGTCAGAGGATAGAACGGTCTGCCCAGTGCCTGGGCAATCATTCCCTTAAACCCGAATGCATTCACATAACCCACGTCATAGATTCCATATCTGCCGGCACGGCCTGCAATCTGCTTGATTTCGGAGGTGTTCAGTGGCCGCGTAATATCCCCGTCATACTTTTCCGATTCCAGGAACACCACGCGTTCAATGGGCAGATTCATGCCCATGGCTATGGCATCCGTAGACACCACCACATCCGTCTCCCCCTCATGAAACCGCTCTGCCTGATCCCGACGGACATCCGGCGGAAGCGCGCCGTAGATCAGGGAAACCCGGTATCCCAGGCTTTTCAGTTCTGCCGCCACGGCATGCACGCGGGCTTTGGAAAAGACGATCAGGGCATCCCCCGAGCGCACGGATTCCGGGAACTGGAATCCTTCCTTCTCAACGACCAGCGGCGTCATCCGTTCATGCCGGACAATGGTCAATTCATCTCCGCATTCTGAAATAATCCGGGTCAGCAGCTGCTCGGCATCCGGTGAGGCACAGACATGGATTTCATCTGCGCACAGCCCGAGGATGGCATCTGTCCATGCGCCGCCGCGGTCCCGGTCTGTAATCATCTGTCCCTCATCGATGACCGCCACGTCGTAGTGCCGGTGCAGATCCGCCATTTCCACCGTAGAGGACTGCACATAACTCCCCTCTACCCGGATCTGCTCCTCACCGGTGATCAGGGAACAGGGCACGCCGGCCAAATTGAGATTTTCAAACTGCTCTGCCGCCAGGAGACGCAGAGGGCCCAGATAGATTCCGCACCTGGCGCTGTGCAGCCGCATGACGCTTTCATGCGTCTTTCCGGAATTGGTCGGCCCCAGATGCAGTACAAAACGCCGGTGCATCTCTCTGGCCAGGGGATACAGATCCCGGTAGTGCTCAGGCACCGCGTTCAGGAGTGCCCGGCGAAGCGCCCGCTGGTCCGACAAAGACGCATCCAATTCCTTCTGTAACTGCCTGAGCGATGCGTTGGCCTGGAGCTGTCCCCGGATTCGTCCCGCGGAAAAGCGCTTTGCCACACCGGCAAAGACGGCTTTTTCCGCCTTTGCCCTCTCCCGGTCCACCTTCGCCTGCACCGTTTCCCCATCCGACAAAACGACCTGTCTGGCACTGCTGATCTCCGGATAGTGCCGCCGGATCTCACTTTTCATTTTTGCGCTCAGGGGCTGGTCATGGCCGGCACGGATGATCTGTTCCCGGGTGATTCCCCTTAAAAAGCAGGTCTCCATCAGGAACGGAATCACTTTCTCCGCTTTTTCCTCTTTTGAAACCAGTTCCCGCAGATCACCGGTTTTCAGGTACTGTTCCACCTGCTGTTCCGTTTCCCTGATATAGCGGGGAACGGCGCGCTCCAGCAGTGTCCGGACCACTCCCTCTGCCATCCGTTTTCGCGCCTTTCGCGCCTTGGACAGCGGAACCTTTGCCCGGTTCACGGACCGCAGGAAATTCAGATCTATGGGATTCCCCGCTTCCAGTTCCTGGGAAATCAGCGGCGAGAGCCGGTCCAGTTCCGCCTGATACCGGTCAAGGAGAATATCCCCGTGCAGCATTCCCTGATAAACCCGGTCCGTTCTCATCAGATGACGGTTCAGGTTTTCAAACGCCTGACTCTTCAGGTATTCCTCTGCTTCCTGCGGCCGCATGGCAGCCGTAATGGATTCCGCCTTTCTGAGTGCCCGCTGCCGGATAAACTGTTCCTGTTCCGGCCTGACTGCCTCAATGTATGCGGAAAGCACCGCCTGTTTGTCCATATTCTCACCCTGCTTTTCTGGTTTTCCGGCCCCGGTCATCGAAGCAGTACTCATTGTATCGTTTGAACCGCTCTTTTTCAAGTCTCTGCTTGAGACCTCTCCCCGAACAGGATTGACGCCGCCCGGTGCGTATGATAGAATCAGTTCAAAATTTCATATGCAGATGAGGTGTCCGGCAATTGGCCGGATGAAAAGGGAAACCGGTGCAAGACCGGTGCAACAGCCATTACTGTGATGAATGATCCGGGCATGAAATCCATTGGGTTATCTGAGAAGGAATGTCCGGGGCAAAGGCCGCATTCTCAGCCAGGAGACCTGCCCCATGCTGCACAGACATGGCGTTCTTGGGCAGGGAAGAAGGACAGTCGACAGCAGGCGGTTACAGGACCGTTTTATTTGCCTGACCATCATTCCGTGAATGATGGTCTTTCTGTTTTTGCTCTGTCCCTATCCGCCACAAAGCAGGTACAACGATGAAAAAGATCCGTATTCCGCTGATGTTTCTGTTGCTCACGCTGGCCCTCCTGTTTCTGCTGACGCTGAGCCTTGGCATCGGCAGCGTCCCGATTGCCCCAAATGAAATCCGCCAGATCCTGACTGGTTCCGGCGATGCCCGGCTTACGCGCATTCTCCTTGATATCCGCTTTCCCCGCGTCCTGGGCGCTGCCCTCCTGGGCGGGGCGCTGGGCCTCTCCGGGTTTCTGCTGCAGGCCTTTTTCCGCAATCCCATTGCCGGGCCTTACGTGCTTGGCATTTCAAGCGGTGCCCGGCTTCTGGTCTGCATTGCCATGATTTTCCTGCTCCGCTTTTTTGCCGCTGCCCCGTTCATCTGTCTCATGGCTGCCGCTTTTGCCGGCTCCCTGCTGGTTACCGGTCTGGTTCTCCTCTTCGCCCGACGGGTACCGTCCATGTCTACCCTGCTGGTGGTAGGCATCATGACCGGCAGCATCTGCACCTCTCTCACCGATTTCCTCATTACCTTCGCCAATGAGGCAGATGTAGTCAATCTGCACAGCTGGAGTATGGGCAGTTTTTCCGCCCTGACCTTTGCCAATCTCGTGCCTGCCGCACTCATCATTCTGCCGGCCGCTTTTTTTGCGCTGCTGCTCTCAAAGCCCGTCGGGGCTTATTTGCTGGGAGAAAACTATGCAAGAAGCATGGGCGTCAATGTCCGCTCATTCCGTCTCCTGCTGATTACCCTCTCCAGCCTGCTCAGCGCCACCGTCACGGCCATAGCCGGTCCCATATCCTTTGTGGGGGTTGCCGTGCCGCACATTGCCCGTCTGCTCTTTGGCACCACCCGGCCGCTGGTCATTATCCCCGCTTCCTTCCTCATGGGCAGCGGTTTCTGCCTCCTTTGCGATCTCATCGCCCGGACCGTTCTGGCCCCCTCCGAACTGATGCTCAGCTCTGTCACGGCCGTGTTCGGCGCACCGGTGGTCATTGCCCTGATGCTGAGGAAATCGAGGAGGCGGGAAAATGCGTGAAATCTCCTTTTCCGTACAGGCATTAACCGCCGGATATGGCAACATACCGGTGGTCCGTGATGTCACCTTCACCCTTCCCAAGGGCACCATTCTGACCCTCATCGGGCCCAATGGTGCGGGCAAAAGCACCATTCTGCGGACCATTTCCGGTCAGCTTTCCGTCCTTTCCGGGACTGTCATGATCTGCGGCAAGGCTCTTTCAGGGCTTTCCCCTGCCGCACTGGCCCGGGAAATGTCCCTGCTCCTCACGGACCGCGTCCGTCCCGAGATGATGACCTGCTTTGAGGTAGCGGCCATGGGCCGCTATCCGTATACCGGCCGATTCGGCCGCCTGACCGCCGGTGACCGGCAGATTGTCCGCAGCGCCCTCGCGCGTGTCCATGCCGACGATCTGGCCGAACAGGACTTCCTCGCGGTCAGCGACGGACAGCGTCAGCGAGTTCTCCTGGCCCGTGCACTGGCCCAGGAACCGAAGATCCTCATTCTGGATGAGCCCACTTCCTACCTGGACATCCGCCAAAAGATTGAACTGCTTTCCATTCTGCTGGAAGAAGCGCGGGAGCGGCAGCTGACCATTGTCATGTCCCTGCATGAAATCGATCTGGCCGAAAAAGTCTCGGATCTGGTGATGGGCATCCGGGACAGCTGCGTCTTTTGCAGCGGCACCCCGGAGGAGATTTTCGCCGGCGATACCATCCGGCATCTCTACGGGATTCAGGAAGGGACATTCCTGACCAGAACCGGGAGCATTGAACTGCCCCGGACCCGCGGAAACAGCCGGATCTTTGTGGTCGGCGGCGCCGGATTCGGTCTCCCCTTTTACCGGGCTCTGACCCGAAAACGGATTCCCTTTTCCGCCGGCATCCTGTTTGAAAACGACCTGGAATACGGGACGGCCCTGTCATTGGCCGTCCGGGTTCATTCCGTCCCGGCCTTTGCAAGGACGATGGAAACGGCCTTTGGCGAGGCGGAAAAGGATCTGCTTGCCTGCCAGGCTGTCCTGGATGCCGGCACCAGGATCGGGGAGACAAACGCGGCCAATGCCCGGCTTCTGGCAAGTGCCAGAAGTGCCGGAATTCCGGTATGGAGGACCATTCATGAACAGGATTAGCATCATCAGTGCAGGCCCCGGGAACAGCCTTTACCTGACCGCCCAGGCCAGAGAGGCCATGGCCAGTTGCGACCTGCTTTACTGCGCGGACAGGCTGCGTCCGCTCGTGGACAGGCCTGAAAAGTGCCGCAGCCTCGTTCCCTTTGAACAGGCCATGGAGGAAATCGCCGCCGCCGACGAAACGGTCGGCATCCTCGTATCCGGGGATGCGGGAATATACAGCCTGCTGCCCGCACTCAGGAAGCGGTTCGGACAGGAGTCGCTTTGTGTCCTGCCCGGCATCTCCAGCGTGCAGCTGTTCTGTGCCCGCCTGGGCATTCCCTGGCACGATGTGCAGATTCTCTCCGTTCACGGCCGTGAGCTCCGGCCCTCGGTCCTCTCGCATACCGTCCGCCACAACCCGCGGACGCTGTTTCTGCTGGACAAGTTGCACGGGCCCCGGTGGGTTGCCGATATTCTGCAGGCAGGCGGTCTCACGGATCTCCGCCTGACCGTCGGGGAAAACCTTTCCGGCCCGGATGAGGCCATTGGCCCGCTGGCCGAGCGGGACTATCCCCCGCTTTGTCTGCTGCTGGCAGAGAATCCCCATCCGCTTCCCCTGCCCGTCATCGGCCTGCCGGATTCCGCGTTCCTGCGCAGCTGCACGCCCATGACCAAGCAGGCGGTTCGCATTCAGGTTCTGGCCGCCCTTCGCCTGCAGCCCGATTCCATCGTCTATGATATCGGCGCGGGAACCGGCAGCGTCAGCATTGAATGTGCCCGGCTCTGTCCATATGGCCAGGTCTACGCATTCGAGCAAAGTCCCGAGGCGCTCGACATTCTCCGGCAGAACATCCGGCATTTCCATCTGCAGAACATCACGGTGATTCCGGGAACGGCACCGGAGACCCTTGGAAAGGCCTCTGAGCTGCCGGACAGCGTTTTCCTGGGCGGAACCGGCGGCAAAAGCGGCCTGATTCTGGAGACACTCCGCACCCTGAGGCGAACCATGCGCCTCTGTGCCACAGCCGTTACCCTCGAAAGCAGCCATCAGTTTCTGCAGCTTTTTGCCCCGCTTGCCGATTTCACGGCCTTCCAGCTCTCTGCGGCGAATCTGGAGGCGGCAGGGTCCCTTCATCTGTACCGGGCACAAAATCCCGTCACCCTTTTCAGCGCCACGCTCAACGAATGATCATCGGAGGCAGAAATGATTTACTTTATCGGCGCCGGCCCCGGCGCACCCGACCTGATCACCCTTCGCGGTGCCCGCATTCTCCGGCAGGCGGATCTGGTCATCTATGCCGGTTCCCTGGTCAACCCGGAACTCCTTTCCGAGTGCCCGCCACGGTGCACCTGCCTGGACAGTTCCAGCATGACGCTGGAGGAGGTCATCTCCGCTATTCAGTCCTGTCCCGGGGAAACCATTGTGCGTCTGCATACCGGAGATCCTTCCCTGTACGGCGCCATTCAGGAGCAGATGGACGCCCTGACTCGACTGGGCCTGCCGTATGAGATCGTGCCTGGCGTCAGCTCCATGAGCGCCGCCGCAGCGGCACTCCGAACCGAATACACCCTGCCGGGCGTGAGCCAGACCGTCATCGTTTCCCGTATGGCCGGCCGGACCCCGGTGCCGGACCGGGAACAGATCCGTTCACTGGCCCGGCACCAGTCCACCATGGTTCTGTTTCTCAGCGTTTCCATGCTCCCGGACCTTTGCCGGGAACTCATAGAGGGCGGTTACCGGTCCGATACCCCGGCAGCTGTCGTATCCCGGGCGTCCTGGCCGGATCAGGCCATCATTCGCGGGACCCTCAGCGACCTTCCGCAAAAGGCCTCGGAAATCCGGAAAACCGCGCTGGTGCTGGTGGGCGATTTTCTTTCCGGCAGTCAGGAACGCTCCAAACTGTATGACCCTTCGTTCACCCACGGATACCGGGAGGGAAAGAAATGAACATTGCGGCAATCGCCTTTACCGAGCGGGGCCGGCAATGGGAAAAATTCCTGGGCTTTCCCGTGGACCGGGGCATCCCGGTCATGGAGTGGACAAGGGCACACTTTCCCGATTCAGATGCGCTTCTTTATATCGGGGCCTGCGGGATTGCCGTACGGGCCATTGCCCCGCTGATCCGGGACAAGACCACGGACCCGGCTGTCCTAGTCATGGACGAGTCCGGACAGCATATCATCTCACTCCTCTCGGGGCACATCGGCGGCGCCAATGACCTGGCCCTCGCCCTGGCCGAAAAGACCGGCGCGGATCCGGTCATTACCACCGCCACGGACCTGCGCGGACTGCCCGCCATTGACAGCTTTGCCGTGCGGGAAAACTGCGCCATCCAGAACCCGGAGGCCATTCAGGCCGTTTCCGCCGCCACCCTGAACCATTTGCCGGTGGGCGTGGCCATTACGGAGCGAACCCTGAAACCGCCGTTTCCCGTGACGCTCTGGCTGCGTCCCCGCACCCTGGTGCTGGGCGCCGGATGCCGCCGCGGAACGGATCCCGTTCTCTTTGAGGAATGTGTGCGGCAGTTTCTTGCCGACTGCGGCGTTTCCCTTCTCTCCCTGCGGGCTCTGGCCACCATAGACCGCAAGCAGGACGAGGAAGCCTTCGTTCTTTTCTGCCGGCGCTATCATCTGCCCCTCCTGACGGCAGACGCGGACAGGCTCCGCCAGCTGCCCGGCGACTTTCTCCCCTCCGCATTTGTCGAGGCAGCTGTCGGCGTGGACAATGTCTGCGAGCGGGCCGCCGTTTTGTTCGGCGGACAATTGCTTACCGGAAAAACCGTCTTTAAAGGCATCACGCTGGCACTGGCCGGGGAGGCACAATTATGACCCCGCTCCGAAACGGATTTACCACCGGCAGCTGTGCTGCCGCCTGCGCCCTGGCTTCCTGTCTCTGGCGGCAAACCGGGGAAATGCCGGACCGGGTCACCCTGGTCCTGCCGGATGCCCGGTATGTGCCCGCAGTTCACGCCCTTTCCCCCTATCGCTGCGCCGTTTTCAAGGATGCCGGGGATGATCCCGACATCACCGACGGCTGCGAGGTCTGGGCAGAGGTCGTGCCCTGTGACACAGATGGCCCGATCCGGTTTCACGCCGGTGAGGGCGTCGGCACGGTGACCCGGCCGGGGCTGAAACTGCCGCCGGGAGAGGCGGCCATTAACCCCGTGCCCCGGGAAATGATTGAAAAAGCCGTCCGCTCCGTCTTTGGTTCCTGCGCCACCGATGTCACTGTCGGCATTACCGGCGGCGCTGAACTGGCCCGCCGTACCTTTAATCCCCGGCTGGGGATTGAGGGAGGACTTTCCATCCTCGGCACCACCGGCATCGTCCATCCCATGAGCGAATCCGCCATGATAGAAACCGTGCGTCTTGAAATGCAGATGCACCGTGCCGGCGGCGCAGGCTCGCTGGGACTTGTGTTTGGCAGTCAGGGGGAACAGGCCCTCCGGCATCTGCGTCCTGACCTGCCCTGCGTGCAGATGAGCAACTTCGTCGGCGCCGCACTGGACACAGCGGAATCCCTGGGAATTTCCCGGGTTCTGCTGGCCGGCCAGCCCGGAAAGCTGGTCAAGGTGGCCAGCGGCTGCATGCAGACCCACAGCCAGTACGGGGATGGCCGCAGGGAAACCCTCACCGCGCACCTGGCCCTGATGGGCGCACCGCTTTCCCTGCTGAATCAGGTTATGGAGGCGGTCACCCTGGACGGCCTGATTCCGGTCATCGCGGAGGCCGGTTATTCATCGGTCTGGTCCCGTCTCTGTGAAGCGGCCAGCCGGTATGCCCGGGCACGCACCCATGAGCGGGTCCGGGTGGATACCCTGATGCTGGACAATGCCGGCTCAGTTCTCGGAGGTTTTCATGATCCATAAACTGCATCTCTATATCGGAAACGGCAAGGGAAAGACGACCGCCGGAATGGGCATGGCCCTGCGTTTTCTGGGCCACGGCATGAAGGTGCTGACCGTCCAGTTTCTCAAAAAAGGCAATTCAGGAGAGTTAATTGCCCTGCGTCACTTTCCGAATGCCGCCGTCCTGACCGCCCCCTCGATCCCGAATTTCACGTTCCGGATGAGCCCGGAGGAGCGCCGGCAGACGGCCCTTGAGCATACCGCCTTTGCCGAAACCCTTCCAGCCCAAATTGACACCTTTCATCCGGACCTGATCCTCCTGGATGAACTCAATAACGCCGTCACCCTTGAGCTGGTGCCGGAAACGCTTGCCCTGTCCCTGCTGGATATTTCTCTGGCCTGCGGTGAAACCGTTTCAACCGGCCGCAGTGCTCCGGAAAGCTTTCTGGCCCGGGCGGATTATATCACTCGCATGGAGATGGTCCGGCATCCGTATCAGACGGAACAGCTCAGTGCCCGCAAAGGAGTCGAATGGTAATGTCCCCCATGGAAATTGAACAGGCCAGCATGGCCATCATTGAATCCGAACTGCAGGTGCAGGTGCCGGAGGAAATCCGGCCCATCGTGCTGCGGACCATCCATGCCACGGCCGATTTCTCATTTGCCGAAACCCTCACCTTTACCCCGGGCGTTGTCCCGGCTATGCGTGACCTGCTCATGCGCGGCTGTACGGTGATCACCGATACCAATATGGCACTGGCCGGCATTAATAAAAGTGCCCTCACCCGCCTCGGGGTCCGTGCCTGCTGTTTCATGGCCAGTCCGGAAGTGGCGGAAAAGGCCCGGATATCCGGCCAGACCCGGGCATGGCTGAGCATGGAACATGCCCTGACCCTGCCGGGTCCGAAACTGCTGGTCTGCGGAAACGCCCCCACCTTCCTCCTGTCCCTGTTCAGCCGCCTTTCTGCGGACCGTTCCATCGCCGATGACCTGGCCGTGATCGGGGTCCCGGTGGGCTTTGTCAATGTGGTGGAGGCCAAGGAGCAGCTCCTCACCAGCGGCCTTCCCTGCATCGTTTCCCGGGGACGCCGGGGCGGCAGTACCGTGGCCTCGGCCATTGTCAATGCCCTGATGTACGGCATTCCGGGGGTGCGCTCATGAACCGCCTGATCATTGCCGGTACCGGCAGTGGCTGTGGAAAAACCACCGCCTCCCTGCTGGTCATGGCCGCCCTGACCCGGCAGGGCCTGCAGGTTGCCCCTTACAAGGTGGGGCCCGACTACATTGACCCGGAATTCCATCAGGTTATCTGCGGCACCGCGTCCTATAATCTGGACCGCTGGCTCATGCCGGATGCGGACCTGTTCCGCGTCCTGAACCGTGTCATGGACGTTGGGATCATTGAGGGGGTCATGGGCTATTACGACGGGCTTGACATTTCCCTGTCCTGTTCCACCTGGGATCTCGCCAGGATGATTCGTACCCCTGTCATCCTGGTGGTGGATGGCTCCGGCGGGGCCGCCAGTGTGGCCGCCGCGGTAAAGGGTTTCTGCCAGTTTCAAACGCCCAGCCAGATCGCCGGCGTCCTCGTCAACCGCGTTTCCGGCCAGCACCACTATTCCCTGATCCGCGATGCCATTGAAAGATACTGCGGTTTGCCCTGTGTCGGTTACCTGCACCGGCAGACGGATCTGGTTTTCCACTCCAGGCATCTGGGCCTTATTCCCGCCGTGGAAACCCGGGCCCTGCATCAGCGCGTCACGGCTGCTCTCAGAGACGCCGCGCAGACCCTTGATACGGCTGCCATGTTGGACCTGGCCGCCAAGGCAGAACCGCTTCCGGAAACCGTTCCGGAACCTTTGCCGGATTTCGGCGGTTTCCGGCTTGGCATTGCCCGGGATGAGGCGTTCCATTTTTACTATCCGGATAATCTGGATCTGCTGCAGCGGTGCGGCATGACCCTCTGCCCCTTTTCCCCCATTCACGATTCGGTACTTCCCGATCATCTGGACGGGCTGTATCTGGGCGGCGGATTTCCGGAGGTGTTTGCAGATGCCCTGCAGGAAAACACCCTCATGCGCAAGGCTGTCTTTGACGCGCTTGCCGGCGGCCTTCCCTGCTATGCGGAATGCGGCGGGCTCATGTACCTGGGCCAGGACATAGATGACAAATCCATGGTCGGTTTTCTGCCGATCTCTTGTCATATGACCCGGCGGCTCCAGCGCTTTGGCTATTGCACCGTTCATGATCTGTCCGGCCTGACTTTTCCCGCTCACGAATTTCACCACGCGGCGGTGCAAATGCTGCCCGGCGCAGAAACAGTCTATACGGTCACCAAAGCCGGACAGCCGGACAAGTCCTGGGCCTGCGGCTACCGGAAAGCACATACCCTGGGTGCCTTTGCTCACGTCATGTTTGCCGGGCGGCCGGAACTGATACGGAGGTTCTGGGGATGATCCACGGCGGGAATGTGTGGGAAGGCGATCCCAGAAGCTGGCTGGACTTTTCCGCCAATCTCCGTCCGGAAGGGCCGCCCGAATGGGTCCGGGACGTCCTTGTCCGGTCACTTGACCGTGTCCGCTATTATCCGGACCGGTCCATGCGCAGTGCCCGAGCCGGACTGGCCAGATCCCTGGGTCTGCCCGAGGAACAGGTGCTGCCCACGGCCGGCGGAGCAGCCGCCATTGACCTGATTCTTTCCGTCAGAAAAGGCCGCGTGCTCATAACCCGCCCAACCTTCGGGGAATACGCCGCCCGGGCCGCTGTACACGGAAGGGAAACCGCGCCATTTGAGACGGCACTTCATAAAGACGATACCCTTGTTCTGTGCAATCCCAATAACCCGGACGGGCGTCTATTGAGTGCCGGACAGATCATGGTCGAGTATGACCAAGTCCATGCCGTGTCCGCGGAGCTTCTGGTGGATGAGGCGTTCATCGGCTTCGCGCCGGAGGAAAGCGTAAGGCACCTTGTCCGTCCGGGCCTGATTGTGGCCGGTTCCATGACCAAGGTTCTGTGTATCCCGGGGATTCGTCTGGGATACATCGCCGGGGATGCCGCCGCCGTTGCTGCACTGGCAGAGCGCATGCTCCCCTGGTCTATCTCGGCGCAGGCAGCGGAAATTGCCGCCGCTCTTCCGGATCACCTGCAGGAACTGGAGGAAGACTGCCATCTCAATGCCCGGCGGCGCGCCATCTTTGCCCATCAGCTGCAGGCACTTGGAGCAGATGTTGCCCCCAGTGCTGCCAATTTCCTCCTGGTCCGCTTTCCCCGCGAGATGCAGGACACGGTCCGGGCACTGAAACAGCGGGGCATCCTGGTCCGGACCTGTGAATCCTTTGGCCTCAGTGCTCATTACCTCCGTCTGGCGGTCCGGCTTGAGGCGGAAAACACACGCCTCGTCACGGAACTGGAAAAAGCGCTTCAATCCTGACGGATAAAACCAGGAAGTGAACGAATTGTCCTGTCGCACAGCGGCAGTCAAGTCAAATTATGGCCGGAATGAAGTTGGGCAGGCGAAAGACTAACACTGAGGAGGAATCACCGGCATGATCAATACCCTGATTTTCGGCGGCACAACAGAGGGACGGCAGGCCCTGCTCCGGGAACCGGATGCGGTGGTCTGTGTCACCTCCGACTATGCCAGATCCCTTCTCCCGCCCGGAACGGACTGCCGTGTCGGTGCGCTGAACCGGGAGGAAATGCTGGCCCTGATGCTGTCGCTCCGGCCCCGCCGGGTCATTGATGCCACCCACCCCTATGCCGTTCAGGTACAGGCCAATATCCGGTTCTGCTGCGGCAAACTGGGCATCCCGCTGACCCGTATTGAGCGCCCGGCAGATGAACAGGACGACTGGCGGAAACAGGTACGCACGGTCCGGGATGCCCGTGAAGCGGCCGAGGTGCTGGCAGAGACGGAAGGGCCCATTTACCTGACCACCGGTTCCCATACCCTCTCCGTCTATACCCGGATCATCCCGCCGGAGCGGCTTTATGTCCGCGTTCTCCCGTCCATGGAAAGCCTGCGGCTTTGTCAGGAGGCCGGCATTCTGCCCAGCCATATCTGCGCCATGCAGGGGCCTTTTTCCCTGAATCTCAACCTTGCCCTGTTCGAGGAGCTGCATATTCGAACCATGGTCACCAAAGATTCCGGGGCCGCCGGCGGCCTCACGGAAAAAGTCCGGGCCGCCCTTGCCCTGAACATTGACATCATTCTCATCGAGCGTCCAAAATCTGACAATTCCGACACGAAAGACAGTTGTGGTGAACAAAATGCGCGGTAAATCTCTCATGATTCAGGGGACCGCTTCCTCCGTCGGGAAGAGTGTCCTTTGCTCTGCCCTTCTGCGTATCCTGCATCAGGATGGGGTCCGGTGTGCACCTTTCAAGGCACAGAACATGGCCCTCAATTCCTATGTGACAAAAGATGGTCTTGAGATGGGCCGCGCCCAGGTGACCCAGGCCCAGGCCGCCGGCCTTGAACCGGATATCCGCATGAACCCTGTTCTGCTGAAACCCACCGGTGACCGGCGCAGTCAGGTGATTGTGGACGGCCGGCCCGTTGGCTCCATGACCGCCGTGGAATACCACCAGTACAAGCCCAAACTGCGCACCCACATTCGCGAGGTGTATGAATCGCTGGAGCGGGACTATGACTGCATCATCCTGGAGGGGGCCGGAAGCCCGGCTGAAATCAACCTGCGGGACGGGGATATCGTCAACATGTCCATGGCGGAGGCGGCAGATGCCCCGGTCATTCTGGTGGGCGACATCAATCTGGGCGGCGTCTTTGCGTCCCTTCTGGGGACGGTTCTGCTGCTGACCGAGGCGGAACGTGCCCGGGTCAAAGGAGTCATCATCAATAAATTCCGGGGGGATGTGCGCATTCTCGAACCCGGTCTGCGGATGCTGGAATCGCGCATTCATGTTCCGGTGCTGGGAGTCGTCCCCTGGATGGACGTGGAACTGGAAGATGAGGACAGCATCACCGAACGGTTCCGGCAAACGGCCGGAGAGGGAGATCTGAACGTCTCCGTCGTAAAGCTTCGCCACATCTCAAACTTTACCGATTTTCAGGCTCTCACCCTGCAGCCCGGCGTCCGCGTCAGCTATGCCCGGCAGTCCTCTGACCTCACGGGCGCGGACATCATCATCCTGCCGGGCACCAAGAATACCATAGAAGACCTGATCGACCTGCGCAACCGCGGGATGGATGTCCCGATCATCCGTCATGCCCGTCAAGGCGGGACCGTGATCGGCATCTGCGGCGGCTACCAGATGCTGGGCACCCGTCTTCTGGACCCTCTGCACGTGGAATCCCGGGTTCCTGAAATTGCCGGTCTCGGTCTCCTTGACATGGAAGTCACCTTTTCCCCTGAAAAGCTGACCCGCCAGTCCACCGGCCAGATCCAGTGCTCTGCGGGATGGCTCAGCAGCATGAACGGACAGATGTTGGACGGATATGAGATTCACGCTGGCCAAAACCGCCCCGGTGACTGTGTGCCCTGGCTCACCATCCGCGGAGCCGTCGACGGCCTCTGCAATCCGGAGGGGAACGTGCTGGGCACCTACCTCCATGGCCTGTTCGATGACGGTCTCTTCTTTTCCGCCCTGCGGGCTCACCTGCGACATGAGCATCCGGACCAGTCGCCCTCCCGGATTCAGACCATGGCGGACTTTCGTGAGCATGAGTTCAACCGGATCGCGGATATTGTCCGTGCCAGTCTGGAGTTGGACCAGATCCGGCAGATTATACGGGGGCAGCCATGAACCGACTCTTTATTCCGGCACTTACCTGCGGCTTTGCGCTTGACCTTTTGCTGGGAGATCCCCGGTGGCTGTATCATCCGGTACGGCTCATCGGCCGCCTGATTACCTTCCTTGAAAAACGCTTGCGGGCACGGGGCGGAAATCTGTTCCTCTCCGGAATCCTTCTGACCTTTCTGACCGTGTCCCTGACCATGCTCAGCAGTGCAGGGATTCTGCTCCTTCTTAGACAGCTGGGACCGGTTCCGCACTTTCTTGGAATGGTCCTGATGAACTGGATGGGCCTTGCGGCCAAATCCATGTGCGACGAGGCCCGGAACGTTTCCCTGGCGCTTGACCGGGGCATAGAGGCTGGCCGTCGGCAGGTGGCCCGCATCGTGGGCCGGGATACGGAGCGGCTCAACGAGGAAGAGGTCATCAAGGCAACGGTTGAAACTGTCGCCGAGAACACCACCGACGGAGTCATCTCCCCCATGTTCTACGCTGCCCTTGGCGGACCGGTTCTCCTCTGGGGCTTCAAAGCCGCCTCCACCCTTGATTCCATGGTGGGGTATAAGAACGAAAAATACCGGCAGCTGGGTTGCTGCAGCGCCAGACTGGATGATCTTCTCAACTATATTCCCGCCCGCCTAACCGGTCCAATGATGGCTCTGTCTGCCCTCCCTGCAGGCCTGGATACAGGCAATGCCTTCCGGATCCTTATCCGGGACCATGCCCGGCACCAGAGTCCCAACTGTGCCTACAGCGAAGCCGCAGCCGCCGGAGCCCTTCATATCCAGCTGGGCGGCACACATGATTATTTTGGCGTTCCCGTCGTGAAACCGACGATCGGGGACCCGGACCGTCCGGCAAAGCGGGAGGATATCCGGTCTGCCTGCCGCCTTCTCCTTCTGACCGCCGGTTTCTTTCTCATTCTTCTCCTTCTGTTGTTTGCGATTATCAGGTGATATGATGCAGTCTACTTTTATTACGCCAAAGCCCCTCAGTGAAAATGCCCGCCGGCTGGCACAGCACCAATTTGATCATGTGGCCAAGCCGCTGAACAGTCTTGGCCGGTTTGAATCCATCCTCACCCAGATTGCCGCCATTCAGGGCACGGACCGGGTTTCGCTTGATCCCCGTGCCGTCCTCATCTTCTGCGGTGATCACGGCGTTGTCCGGCATGGCATCTCCCAGTGCGGCAGCGATGTGACCAGCCGTGTCGCCCGGTCTATCTGCGAGGGAACGTCCAACATCAACCTCATGGCCAATTGTGCCCATGCCGCCGTCTTTGCCTATGATATGGGCATAGCGGATCCACCCGATTGTCCGAACCTAATCCGGATGTCTGTTGCGGGTGGAACAAACGACTTTACACAGGGCCCTGCCATGTCTCCCGAACAGGCCGTGCAGGCCATTGATTCCGGCATCCGGGCTGTCCGTGATCTGGACGGCAGAGGTTTTCACCTGCTGGCCCTGGGGGAAATGGGCATCGGGAACACCACCAGCTCCGCCGCCCTGACCGCCGCCTTTTTACACCTGTCTCCGGAAACGGTCACCGGCCGCGGCTCCGGCCTGTCGGATGAAGGGCTTGCGCGAAAGATTCAGGTCATCCGGCGAGGCATCGAGGTGAATCATCCGGACACATCTGACCCCATTTCTGTGCTTTCCACCCTGGGCGGTTTTGAAATTGCCGGCATGGCCGGCGCCTGTCTGGGCGCGGCAGAGGCAGGCATTCCCATTATCCTTGACGGCGTCATCTCCTGCGTTGCAGCCCTGATTGCCGTGCGGATCTGTCCTGCAGCCGGGGCGTTTCTCATTGCCTCTCATGTGGGAAAAGAGCCCTCCTCACGGGTTCTCCTGGACGCACTGGAACTTTCGCCGGTGCTGGATGCCCGGATGGCCTTGGGCGAGGGAACCGGTGCCGTCATGCTGTTTCCGCTTCTTGACATGGTTCATGAGGTCTACCAGAGCAGCCATACCTTTGATGCACTTGACATGGAGGCGTACCGACCGCTGGGAGGGCAGGCATGACCATCCTGATTACCGGCGGCAGCGGAAGCGGCAAATCCGCCCTCGCCGAAAAATTCATCCACATCCTCTGCCCCACGGAGAAAATCTATCTGGCCACCATGCTCTGCCGTGACCGGGAATCCGAGCTCCGGGTAGAGCGGCATCGGCAGATGCGCGCAGAGCGCTGTTTCCGAACCCTTGAATGTCCAAAAGCCCTTTTCTCCGCGCCCATTCCCCGGAATGCTGCTGTCCTGCTGGAGGATCTCCCCAACCTGCTGGCCAATGAAATGTTCGAGGGCGGCGAGCCGGACAATGTGCTGAGGGATCTCAGGAACCTGTCCAGGCAATGCTGTCATCTGTGCATGGTCACCGGTGAAGTTTTCTCGGACGGCATCCGCTACGATTCCCTCACGCAGACATACATTGCGCGTCTGGCGCAGCTGAACCGTTCCCTGGCCGCTGCCTGCGACTGTACCATTGAGGTCATCTGTGGCATCCCGGTCCTCCTCCGGGGCACACTCCCCTTCCCCCTTTGAAATCCGTTTCCGGAAAGGAAAACTATGTCAAAACTGCTTTCATCCCTGATCATCGCCTTTTCCACCTATTCCCGGATTCCCATGCCCAGGACCGAGTGGACCGATGACAATCGGCGTCTGACGTTCTGTTTCTTCCCACTTGTCGGGGTTCCCATCGGGCTTGTCCTCGTTGGCTGGATCATGCTGTGCGCCCGGTTTTCCATCGGACCGCTGCTCAAGGGTGCCATAGCCGCAGCCCTGCCGCTTCTTCTGACCGGAGGGATCCACATGGATGGTTTCATGGATACCTGTGATGCCATTTTCTCCTGGCAGCCCCGGGAAAAGCGCCTGCAGATTCTCAAGGACAGCCACGTCGGCTCCTTCGCTGTGCTGGGCTGTGTCCTTTACCTCCTGGTGATGGCCGGCCTGTTTTCTGAGTGCACCATGCAGGACGCATTTTCTCTGGCGTTCATCTTCGTCCTTTCCCGGGCACTCAGCGCCTGTCTTTCCGTCTTTCTGCCTCAGGCACGAAATGACGGAATGCTGTCCTCACTGGTCAATACGACCGCCATCCGGGCGCTCCGGTTTTCGACGGTTCTTTACCTGGTCCTCTGCTTTTCCGCACTCATCTGGCTCTCCGGCATAAGGGCCGCACTCCTGGCGCTCGCCCTTCTGCTTTTCATCCTCTATTACCGTCACATGGCGCTCACCGTCTTCGGCGGGGTCACCGGCGATCTGGCCGGCTTTTTTCTGCAGCTGGCAGAACTCATTGCTGCGGCTGCACTGATACTGGGAGGGAAAATCATATGAAACTGTATATCGGCGGAACAGGCCAGGGACAGCTTGAGATGGCACGCAGCGAAAATCCGGGAGCTGAACTCATTCCCGATTTCCATCTCCGGATTCGCTGGCTGGTGGAAAACAGGCAGGATCTGTCCGCATTTCTGGAGGATTTCTGCCGGCAGCATCCGGACGCGGTCATCGTAAGCGATGAAATCGGCTGCGGAATCGTCCCCATGGACCCGCTGGAACGGGAGTGGCGCCAGATGACCGGACGGGCCCTGTGCCGGATTGCCGGTCAGTCCGATCAGGTCACCCGCGTCATCTGTGGAATCGGGCAGCGAATCAAATGAACGTCCTTCTGATCCGGCACGGCCTGACTCAGGGCAACCTGGAAAGGCGATATATCGGTGCGGGGACGGATGAACCTCTCTGCGAAGAGGGCATCCGCCGCCTCCGCCTTTTGCGCGTTCCCCCTGTTGCAAGGGTCTATGTCAGTCCGATGCTCAGGTGCCGCATGACAGCAGAAATCCTTTATCCAACTATCCGGCCCCGCATTGTTCCCGATTTTCGTGAGTGCAGTTTCGGCCTCTTTGAAGGGAAAAACTACGCGGAACTGAATGGGCTGCCGGCTTATCAGGCGTACATTGATTCAGGCGGAACCTGTCCCTTCCCGGGCGGTGAATCCCAGGCCGAATTCCGTTCACGCTGTGTCCGCGCGTTTTCAGACCTGCTTCCCGAACTCAGAGCACATTCCTCCGCCCTGATCATCCACGGCGGGACAATCATGTCCATCCTGGATGCATTTGCGCAGCCTCACCGTCCGTATTTTGACTGGCAGATCAAAAACGGCGAGGGCTGTGTGCTTGATCTGACAGATTATTCGGTGAAGTTCCTGAAAGACGAATAAACCAGCAGTGCTCTCATTCCGCGCTGCTGCCCGGAAAGAGGGAATGAAAACGATTCTGTTGACGATGCATTCACGGGCACATTTTTCCCTGTTTCGCAGGCATGGCATGTTTTTTCTATGCAGGTAATCCGATTTGACTTTTAAGGTCGAGTCTGCTATTCTCAGGTTTAACCTGATGGAGAAGTCCTATTTGGTTTGAATGAATCTTAATCCCAGAAAATGTCTGGATGGAAGGACCGGATTATTTCCGAGATTTCTACAAGAAATGTGAATCGGGGACGTAGATAGAAGCGGAGCTGCCGCGCTGCGGCAGTCAGTCAAAATCCGGGCATCATGCAATGCTGCTCCGGCTATCGACAACGTTGAAGCCTGATGAGGAAAATAAAAATGGTTAACGTGATCATGTTCAGCAAGACATCTGATATTCTGAAGCTGACCGGACTGCCTGACAGAAATGCCCTGTGGGACGCCGGATTTAATCTGGATGATTGGGATGCAGGGTTCTGCAGTGATCAGAAGCTGCACCTAGTGAAAACGTATGAAGAGGACGGCGAGGAATACACCGAATTCTGCTGGATTGATGATGCTGACTGGCTCGGCCAGCAGATGGAGAACTATTGTGTCGGCTATCATTACTGTGAAGTCAACGGAAAGCATTATTACACGGTTCATCATTCGTAAAATAAGCATTTCCAAAAGAAAGAGACTGTCATGCGCTTGTTTATCGGCATCAGCCCAACTGAGGAAATCAGAAAAGGGCTTGTAGAGGCACAGGAATCCCTGCAGCACCACGGTGTAACCGGAACCTACCTGAGTCCAGAGAATCTTCACATGACTCTGGCCTTCATCGGAGAATATCCGGATGCGGAGCCGGTTCTAAATGCGATGGAAACGGCATTTTTCTCTCCGTTCGAGATCTGCTATACGCATCTTGGCACGTTCCGGAAGAGCATTGTCTGGGGTGGAATCGCGGGATCCGCTTCTTTGGCCTCCCTGGTAAAACAGCTCCGATGCGAGCTGGCCAGGGCGGATATTCCCTTCGATAGCAGCACCTTCTCCCCTCACCTAACCCTGGTGCGGCATGCAGATTTCAGCAAAGGAATCCCGCCTGCAAAGATCAATCCCATATCGATGACTGTGGAAAAAATAAGCCTGTACCGCTCCGACCGTAGCGGAAGCGGCATGATCTATACAGAGATTGGATCGGTGGAAGCAGCCCCAAAAGGGCCAACAATACAGAAAGCCCGGCCGCAGCCGGGTGAGAAGTTGCCCTGTCGCGCAGCGACAGTTAGTCAAATTCAGGCCGGCCGTGTCCGGTGCTTTTGAGTATTTCTCGCCTATGTGGTATCTGCGGTGTGATTCTGAGCGTTAATCCCAGCAGTGCGGCAAAGCTAATCACGAATTTTGGCAATCTGGGGATTTTCCTGCTGCATTTTGAATAATCATGAAAAATACGTCTTTCCATTTCGCAAAGTTTTTTGGTTATTTTCTCAAAAATGGAGAAAAATATATAAAAAATCAAATTAAATCCAATTATAGCGCAATTCTTGGCTTTATTTGGATTTGTTTGTATAATCCATCTGACCTGAATCTGATTTTGATCAGTGCAGATGACGAAAGCTCTTTGCTGAATAAAAAAAGAATATATGAGGAAGAAACTCAAACAAACCAGGCGCTGAAAATCGTGATGATCAGCTCAGATGGGCTGGCCGGCACAGCCCATCAGGAAAGAATATCACACGTCATTACATTGAATGATCTCTTCGATGCCTGAAACACCTTCCGGCTGTCGCGTCTTACTTTGAAAAAGCGCTCCATCATGTTCGTGTCATCAAAGCACGTTGGAGTCGCTTTTTTGTGTTTATAAATATCGCTTGTAAATCCTCTGTGATATACTAAGCACATGATTCCAGACTTGACAGAGCTGATAAAAGGTCGTCTTCCCTTGACTCTGCCTCTCCCATAAGCTGAACGGTAATCAGTGCGTAAGGACGCCCTCGCCCAGAAACTATCTGAGCATCAACTGCGTAGTCTTCCACCTGGCTGCACCAAAACAAAAGTATATTTCTAAACAAATGACGTACGAAGACCTTGAGGGATAACCCCGTCGTTTGTTTAGAAACTTACGAAAAAGCCCGGCTTGTTAAACCGAGCAAAACATTATTTAAACTACTGCGATTTGTGGCTTTTCCGTGCGCATAAAGGAATCCAAGATCTCACTTGGGATTGCCGATGGATCAGTAATATTGTTTTCCTCAATATACTGTAAATACTTTCTGACATGTATCTGAGGCGGAATAAAACGATCCTATAAATGGTTCTGTTCTACGTATTTATCTATGATCTCCTGCAATTCATCTCTCTCAATACTTCTCGTCTGACCAAACATAGTCGTACACCTCCCTGATTTTCTTTGATACTGTCTTTATAAAACCTACTGATAATCGCCCCACTTTCCTCGGCAGTGGAACGGCTTCGAACTTATTGATATAGTATTGATAAAGATCCTCATCAATAGGTTCACCGTACATGAAGCCCTCATACACGAGTTTTTCAGACATTTCTGCAGCAAACAGCAAGCAAATGTCCCCCTACACCAATGTATTTTGGACCGGTTCAGGCCGGAAGGAAATTTCGAATCCGTAAACGGGCACGACGCCTCCGGAAGTGTCGTATTCGGCAAACGGGAATGATCCTTGAAACCACGTTTCGTCATCTTTACTTTCAGGCTCCACCGCAAAGGTCCGGCACGGGCGCGTTCCGGTTATCCGGGCAACTCACATTTTTGCCGGACAGACTTCAGAACGGGAGCTCATCATCCGGAAAAACCATCTCTTCTGGTTCTTCCATCTCATCCAGATATCCGTTTCTTCTTGCTTCTTCCATCTCATCCTCATCCAGATATCCATTTCTTCTTGCTTCTTCCCAGGTTATGCCGTAAGGGGCCCCACCGCTCGTGTATCCGGCAATGTAGTAGAAATACTCATCCTGGTCCTCATCCAGATAGCCGAAGCTGTCGGCCTTTGCTGCTTCCTTCAGCCTGCGTTTCTCTTCCCTCTTCATTGCAAGTTCTCTGTCCCTTGCTGCCAGTTCCTCCTGATACGCCTGTTGTTTTTCCGGCGGCAACAAACCCAGCATTACGAGTTCCCGCATCGCGCAAATCTTATCCACGTTGAACTTATTCCGGTAGGCCTTCACGATATCTGATTCAGCAGTAAATGCCTGTTGCGGGTACCAGATTCGTGCCTCTTTCCGGCGCTTCTTTCTTCCCTTTTTCATTGCTTTCTCTTTCCCATGTCTCAACGCTGTCTTATGACAGCGTTGTTTCCTCACTGCAAAGAATTGACAGGTCTTCGCTCCATCATCATGAATCCCTATTCGTTGTCCAGCTGCATCTTTTCTATCCTGCAGGAATGTTTTCTTTTCCCTGCAGGTGCCTCTTTATCATAATTAATCCCTACCAGCAGAATCTCTCCGCCATAGTTCTTCAGACTCTCCGGATAGTGTCTGTTTTTAATCTGTTGTATCGCTGTATCGCCACTCTTATTCCGCTTCAGTTCAATCACGAGTGCAGGCCAGTCAGAATCCTGCTTGGGAAGGTACACAATATCTGCATATCCATCTCCTGAAGGCAGCTCTTCAAACTGCAGATAGTGATCTTTATATGTGCAGTAAGCCAGTTTAATCACACTGCGAAGACTTTCTTCCCTGTTATAATGAAGCGGCAACGTCTCTTCCCTGTGGATCTTCTCGATCTGAGCAGCAACCGCTTCCCCATTCATTTCAAGCGTGTCCAAAAACAGCTGGTCACTTTCCTTCAGTCTTTCAAGTGTTCCCTCACATGTCACTTCCCGAACCGCTTTCTGGAATTCCTGCCTGATTTCTTCATTCGGAATTTGAACCATCTTTGTCTCGGAATTATAGGCCAGGTATCCCAGATGAACCATTAATGTCAGGACATCATCTCTGCCTTTGAAGGTCATCAGATCATTGGCAAACCCATTTGTATTTACCTTAACTCCTATGCCGCCAATCAGTTCGGCAATGGTCTTTGCCATTCCGTTATAGGGTTTGCTGATATATTCTATCAATCCCTCCGCCGCAGACGACTCGGTCCAGTACGAATCAAAGTCGTCATTTTCGATCGCCTGCATGACAGAACTGGGATTATAAACAGCGCCGACATTTCTGAACGCATATCCATCATACCAGCGTTTCATCTGGTCGAAACAGCTATCATGCTGCTCACACAATTTCCGAACTTCTTCCTCTGTAAATCCTACGTACTCGCCAAACTGACGCGGCTTGATCATCGTGTATTCTCTGAAGTCTGAAACCGCCGATTGCCCTTTTTGCTTTTTGACAGGAAGAATGCCCGTCATATAAACAGCTGCAAATATCTTTGAGGTAGTGGCACTGCTTTTAAACAATGTACGCAAGAATGCCAAATAGCGTTCTGCAACCGTCTGATTCTCCCTTAGCGGTGCATCCCACTCATCTATAATGACAATAAATCGATTGCCAATGAAGTCCGCCGCTCTCATTAATGTTGCAGGGAATTCATTGCTTGCCTTGATTTCAGGATATGCTGCAAGCAGCTCCTCGGTTATTTTTTTGGTTAGTATTCGACAAGTGTGTCATAGTTATCACAATACTGTTTGATATACGTCATATCAACGTAGATCACATCATACTTCCCGAGGTGATTTTCATAGGTCTGATCCTGTGAAATTATGAACGGTGCAAAGAATTCCCGGGAATCACATGTCTTATCATAATACGCGCACAGCATTTGTGCCGTATAGGATTTTCCAAATCTGCGCGGTCTGCTGATGCATGTTAGTTTTTTCTTTGTACCAATAGTTCTGTTGATCAGGCCGATCAAGCCGGTTTTATCAACATAATCGGTCTGCAAGATCTCTGCAAATCCGCTGTTTCCAGGATTTAAGTAAACGCCCATCTTCAAAGCAGCCCTGTCATATAGCGACAACTGATCAAATCCTGACTTATGATCCTGTCACTCAGGCAAGTGACAAAACAGTCGCCTGCAAGGCATTCCTTTCCCTGTTTTTCATCCAGCACTTATCCTTTATGAGCTGCTCATAAAGAATAAGGCCGTCCCGGACGGCCTTACATGTTTTTATAGGTATAATGATCCAGTCGTTTCTCATAGTCCTCAACCGGAAGCGGTTTATCATAGTAGAAGCCCTGTGCGATATTGCAGGAATTGTCTCTGAGGACCTCCACCTGCTCTTTCGTTTCTACCCCTTCCGCAATACACTCAAGGCCCAGCTCTCTGGCCATGGCAATCACATACTTGAACAAAATGCTGTTTCTGTCTGCTTCCTCCTGATTCTCATTCGGCAGGAAGCTTTTGTCGACCTTGAGCACATTCCACGGGATATCCTTGAGAAGACGCAGAGAAGAATAACCAATGCCGAAATCATCGACAGAGGTTGAAATTCCTTCGCACTGCAGACTGTTTACCATCTGCTTGAGATCCCGGAATTCCACATCCGTTGTCGTTTCCGTCAGCTCAATTTCAAGATACTTGTGCGGAACATGGTGACTGTCGATGATTTTTACAATATGGTCGAACAAGTCCGCATCAATCATATGCTTCCGGGAGAAATTGACCGAGACACGGACCACTTTCTTCCCTTCATCCAGCCAGCGCCGGATATCGCGGCAGACATGATCCAGCATGTAAAAATCCAGTTTGCAGATATCCAGATTCCGCTCAAGAATGGGAATAAACTCAGCAGGTGAAATGATTTTCCCTTCATGATTCCATCTGCACAGTGCCTCAGCGCCCGTTATCTCGTTGTCGATGACATCGATTTTCGGCTGATAATATACCAGGAACTCCTCGTTCTGGACAGCTTTCGAAAATGCCTGCTGAACCGCAAGAATCTTTTCCTTCTCATGAATCAGCTGATCCGTGCTGTAAACAATCGTCTCTTTGCCATCATTCCGTGCGCTTTCGTATGCAGAGATAATGTGGTCCATCACCTCATCCGGCGTTCTGGTCTCCGCATTTTCCGGAATGAGATACAGCCCGGCGATGGCAGATATCATAACCCGTTCGCCCTTGTTTTTTTCGTATTCAACCGGGATTCCGCGCAGAACCGCTTCCACTGCCTCCATGCATTCTTTGCTGCACAGAAACACAAAATTATCCCCGCCAAGCCGACAGACAAATCCGGTCTCGCCGATTATCTCCTCCAGCGCCGAGATATAGTTTCTCATCAGAATGTTGCCTGACGCTCTCCCGATATCCCGGTTTATTCTGGACAGGTGACGGAGATTGAATCTGCCCGCCCCTTTACCGGCCAGCTGTCCCTCCCGGGCAAGCCCGCCGATATGACTGAAATAATAGCGGAGATTCCGATACCCTTCATCATCATAAAACGTGAGGCGTTCCACCTCATCACTCAGCCGTTTTCTGCTCATGAACGTGATCATCATGCGCTGAATCCGCTGAATACGGCTGCGCTCAAGGTCAGTAAACGGCGGTTCATCATCTGCCTGATAGACCTCACAGACCGCCGTCATGCCGGTCGCCGTGACAGCCTGCTCTTTCAGAACAAGATGAGAAGGTTCACCGCTGTCATAACAGACATACTTTTCCCCTTTTCCCAGCCTTGCATGTTCTGGAGTCTTATAAAACGAAGTTATGCCTTTGGATGCACGCAGAATTCTGGACAATTCTGTCAGAACCGCATAAATACGCCGAAGATCAAAAGTGCCGGTCACGGTCATCAGATCGACCAGCTGATCCATCAGTTCAGAGTAACGTAAGAGTTGATCCATATTTCCCCCACACGTAGTGATACCCAATTTCTGGTATTCAGGACGTCTTCGTCCCGCTTTTCTATGACTCCGTTGCTTTATTCTGCTATTATAAATCCCGTCTGATCATTTTGGCAACATAGTATTTCGTTAAAGAAGCGCTCTAAAACGTTTTCCGAAAAACTTTTTTCGGAATGAGTTCCGTTTTGTGTACAGACAAAATGGCGCCCTCAATCCCAGGACGGCTTTGTTTTGAATTTCCAGACAGCAGTCCAAAAAGAGTAAGGCCGTCTATGACGGCCTTACACGTTTTTATAGATATTATGATCCAGCCGCTTCGCATCGTCCTCGACCAGAAGCGGTTTTTCATAGCAGACAGGAATTACGCGGCTGGCAGACCCGCATGGTTATCTATGGGCACTTTTTCGCCACAGGCCGGAGAGAAAATAGCCGCTGCCAATGACAAACGGAACAACGCCGGCAAAAGCGTTCCCGTACCAGAAACCAAAAATGCCCCAGTTCAGTGTAATTCCCAGGAAGAAGGAAAACCCGATCCGGCAGAAAATTCCATCCAGCAGGGCAACCATCAGATTCAGGCGGGAATTGCCCGATCCGTTAATCAGGGCAAAGCTGGCAGGGCGAAGCATGGCACCGGCATACTGTATCAGGGCCACCGGAATATAGACCGCCGCCATCTCCATCACCTGAGGATCCGCGGTAAACAGACCGAATACCCATTCATGATGGAATGCGGTAATCAGTGCAAAGATGCTGGAGGGAATCGCCACAATCCAGATTGCATGTCCAAGGACTTTCGGTACCCGGTCCGTTTTCCCAGCCCCCAGGGACTGGGCAATCATGGCACCGCCCGCGGAGGAAATCGCCTGCGTAATGACACCGAGCATATTCTCAAGCTTTCGGGCAATCCCGGTCACCGCAACCGCTGTGGTTCCATAGAAATTGATAAACGAATTGACGAAGAGACTTGAAAAGGTAATGGAAGCCGACTGGATAACCATGGGGATGCCCAGCGACAGCAAATCACCCACCACACGGCGATAGATCCGGAAATGTTTCGGCCTGAAATCAAAGCCGATTTCCTGCCTGTTTCTGTAAAGAAGACGGACCGCGCACAGGAAGCTCACGGCCTGCCCGATCACCGTTGCAAGGGCCGCCCCTCTCGGTCCCATATGAAGCGGACCCACGAACACAAGATCCAGCACAATATTGATCAGGGTTGCAATGGCAATAAAGATAAAGGGATGCGTGGAATCGCCCATTCCCCGGAGTACAGCGGAAACGAGATTGTATCCGTAGATAAAGACAAGTCCGAGAATGCAGGTGATGCTGTATTCTCTGGTATAATCCCAGATTTCAGCAGGGGTATTCAGCCAGTTGATGATCCCCCGGTAGGTAAACAGAAAAATGATCATCAGGAGAACCGCCAGACCCAGGAGCATCGTAAACATGGTTCCCACCATTTCCCCTACCTTGTCTCTGCGCTTTTCTCCCACATACCGTGAAATCTGGATTTGTCCGGCATTGGAAAAGCCCATGGCAACAAAGGTCATAAGAGAGAGCACCTCTCCGCCAATGGATACGGCCGAAAGCCCCTCGGTTCCCACAAACTGTCCGACAACCACCATGTCCACCATGTTGTAAACCATCTGCAGGAAGCCGGAAAGAAACAGAGGCAGTGCAAAACGAAGCAGTGTCACCGGAACGCTTCCGGTCGTCAGGTCTCGAATCAGTTCTTTTTTCTCAGTCATGGTCATCCCTCACGCGTTCTCATCAAGCAAAAGTGCGGGCAGTGCCCGCACATGTTTTTCCGATTATCTGGCATCCTGCGAAACGAACTTTAAAGCCGCCTCATCGACAGACATTCCCTCACACCAGACCGCATACAATGCTTCCCGAAGCCGCACAACAACCTCATCTTTCATCTGAATGCCTTCCTCGGAGATAATCCTCGATTCCGGAATTGATGCAAACGGTGAATACACGCTGTCAAAAGTGAGATCCTTCGTTACCGTCAGAAGACGCTTGATCTGTGCAAGTTTGTTGAGTTCCTGACCGCTCATCAGAAAGCGCATGAATTCATTGGTCATCTCGAGATTTTCGCAGTTTTTGTTGACAGAAAACTGCACATTCGTTGTATCATAAAAATACGCACCCGTTTCATCTGCCGGAATCGGAGCAAAGCTGTACGAAAAGGGATTTGCCGCAAATGCTTCTGACTGAGACTCTCTTTTTCTGGTTCCGGAAACCGTATCCCCAAAACAGATCATCATCGGAACATCCCCCTCAAAGAACCGAAGAATGACACTGTTGTAATTGTCCGTCATTTTCCGGCACTCCTCCAGGTTCAGATAGTCGTTCTCGATCAGTTCCTGCAGACGTTCCAGTGCAGGACGTACATACTCAACGGCTTCCGGATCCGAACGGATTATTTTTCCCATTGCCTCCGGATTCTGATAGATCGTCCCGCAGAAAATGGGAAGTCCGAAGGCGGATAAATTGGACGACTTCGCATCACCCGGATAGCACATGACGGGACTTGTGTAACCTTTTTCCTTAAGTTCCCTGCAGACATTCAGCAGTTCCGGATAGGTCTGCGGCACCTTGAGACCTTCCTTTTTGAACAGATCGTCATTGACCAGCATTCCCTGAGTGGTAGCGAAAACCGGGAGCATATCCACTTTTCCCGAACTCCCCCGGGAAATGAGTCCGGGCCGTATGCCATCAATGTTCAGTCCCAGCTTCTCATCCGACAGATCTTCCGCATGGTCAAGACAGGCCTTGTATCTATCTTTCCCATACATCCAGCTATAGGTAATATAGATGTTGGGCGCATCATTGCTTTCCAGTGCCGTACCGATGATGTTGTTGTAATCATCCAGTTTCACGTAAGAGAGCACCACATTGGGATAAATCAGATTGAAATTGTCAAACGCCGCTTCAAGTGCTTCAAAATTGTTGTAGTTGCCTGTTACCTTGATTTCACACGCCGTTTTTGTGTCCAGCTTCGGCTTAAACCCGGCCTCTTCTTTCACTTCCGTCTTTTTCGCTCCACAGGCGCCCAGTGAAAAGCACATGACAGCCAGAGCAATCATCAGAAAGAACCGCTTCATTCTCTGCTCCCCTCCTCTTTAATTCGCCGAATCTCCTTGATGACCAGTTTAATGTCCACCGGCTTGGCAATATGTCCATTCATTCCTGCCTCAAGACATTCGGCCACGTTTTCAGAAAACGCATCTGCCGTCATGGCAATGATGGGAATGCGCGATGCCCATGTATCCAGTTTTCGGATATTTCGCGTTGCATCCAGTCCGTTCATCTCAGGCATCTGAACATCCATGAAGATCAGCGCATACTGATTCTCGGCCGCTTCCCGCATGATGTCAACGCAGATACGGCCGTTCTTCGCACGCTGCGCTGTAATGCCAAACATTCCCAGCATGGCTGAGATGATTTCCCAGTTGACATCATTATCCTCAGCAATCAGAATATTGAGTCCGGCAATATCCGAGTAATCATCCTCTGGCTCGACTGACCGTTTTTCCACACCCAGCATCTCATTGATTATCGAATATAGCTTTGAGCGGAACAGCGGTTTGCTGATAAATCCGTTTACGCCAGCCTCCTTGGCCTGATCCTCAATGTCTGACCAGTCATACGCCGAAATCATCAGTATCGGAACATTCTCTGCAATTTCCGAGCGAATTCGCCGGACCGTTTCAACGCCGTTCATGTCCGGCATCTTCCAGTCCACAATCACAACACGGTACTTCTTCCCGTTTTCCTCCTGATGACGGAGCAGTTCCACTGCCTGCATTCCGCCGGATGCCGTTTCTGCCCTGACACCCAGTGAGGTCAGGGTATCCGCAGCCGTTTCAATCAGGACCTCATCGTCATCCACAATCAGGACATCCATGGGATCCAGTTTCATTTCCTCAATCTGCCGGTCCGCCACCGGAATATCCAGCGCGATGGTGAACGTGGTTCCTTTTCCCACTTCACTCTGACACTCAATGGTCCCGTTCATCAGTTCCACCATCTGTTTGGTGATGGCAAGTCCAAGGCCGGTTCCCTGAATACTGTTGACCCGGCTGTCCGTCTGTCTTGAGAACGGCTGATACATCTTCTGCATGAACTCCGGCGTCATTCCGATTCCTGTATCTGAGACAACATAGCTCAGGCGGATGCACCCATCCTTCGAACTGGACATTTCACGCAGGTCCACGCAGACTTTGCCGCCGGGTTCCGTATACTTGATGGCATTGGACAGAATATTGATGTAAATCTGATTGAGCCGCAGCTGATCCGCATACAGATATTCCTTTTCCATGCGGTTAATCCGGAAACTGAAATCAATATTCTTCTCCTTGACCATGGGCTGCGAAAGATTCACCAGATTCTCCACGGTCTCCACAATGGAAAACGTGACCGGACTGAGTGTCAGTTTTCCGCTTTCCACCTTCGAGATATCCAGAATATCATTAATCAGGGTCAGCAGATGATTGCTGGACTGTCTGATTTTCCTCAGATTTTGTCCGACTGTCTCCGGATCATCCAGTCTCTTCTCTGCAAGTGTGGTCAGTCCGATGATTGCATTCATCGGGGTGCGGATGTCGTGCGACATCGTTGACAGGAACTCCGTCTTTGCCCGATTCGCTGCCTCTGCCTTGACCGCCATTCCTTTCAGTTTCCGGTTGAACATCTGCATGTAAGCAAAATCAAACGCAAACAGCAGCAGAAGACCGGCAGAAACGAAGCCGATCAGCAGCCAGTCCACCGAACTGGTTTTGAGTTCTGCCTTCGGAATATAGGCAAGCAGCACCCAGTCGCCGGTAGAAGCAATCTGCGTATGCGCGATGATACAGTCCTGATGACGGGAGTCCTGCATTTCAATGTGTCCCGTTTTCCGGATGACCTGATCAAAGATCTGCTGGTATTGTGCTGAATTCCCCGAATTATACGATTTATAGAATTCAAAGAAATTGAAGTTTTTAAACGAACGTCCCTTGATGATATAGTTTCCTTCCGCATCGATGATGGAAACCTCCGTCTTTTCAAATTGTTCCTGCGGAAAGATCCATTTCTGTTCAATCTCCGACATGGGAATCAGCCGGAGCAGGACGGCTTCTCTGGGTCCCTCCGGTTCCTGCACCGTTATCCGGTTGCAGAAAGCGATCACCTGTTCCGCATTCAGCGGATTGGTATACGCCCTCGACAGATTGATCTGCGTTCCCACCTCACCGATCCAGCTGAGCTGATCAAGCAGGCCCAGTCTGCTGTAGGAGACGCTGAAATCTTCCGGGTTTCCGGGGTTTGCCCGTGTTGAAAGACCGGTTTTTGTATCGGCAAAAACCAGATGCGCAGAAACATTATCATGCACATGAGAATGCCGTACAAAATCCACTGCCTCCTCAAGAGAGAGTCCGGCATGATTAATGTAATGCGTCCAGACATCACAGATGCCCTGCTCACCTTCAAGATAGTTTTCCGTTACACGTTCAAGTGCAACGGTCGTATGCTCAAAGCTGTCTACACGATACTCGTATTCCTGCTGACCTCTGATATTCGAATAGACAATGACAAAAAACAGTATTGCAATCATGATCAGCACATTTCCGATAACAATCCAGCTTTTTTTCATTCTGTTCTTACTCCGGTTTTCTCTTTCGTAAGCAGCAGGTATTCTTTCGGCCTGCTGCTTTTCTGTCCCTTGCGATGATTGAAAACGGTTCAAAGCTTTGACCATTCCCCTGGCAGTTTCATCCGAACCTCCCGTGTTTCATAGACAGGAGATCCTATGATCCCTGCATTTTGTCTCAGTATATCACATTTCCCTTTTTCTTTCTATAATCGTTTCCACTGCTTCACAAAATAGTTCTCCCATATGGGTTGAAAAATTCCAGAAAAACGAATTTCAGTTTGGGCATCATGCGTATAAAGACGTTCGATTGCTGAACCATTGTTGTCAAAGCCCATAAGGCAGCAAAAGAGAGCAGGAACTCTGCCTGAAATCGAATGATTTCACGCAGGTTCCCGCCCTCTTTTCTTTATTGCTGTCTCAGAGTCCGGCGAATCCTCTTTTACAGGCCTCGACTCTGTTCATTTCCCTGAGAGCTTTTTCAATATCCTGGATTTGGCTTACTGTCACTGCGCGACAGGGCCATTCCTGAAAATGCTCCATTCAGGAGTTATTTGCCCGTGATTTCAATGATCATCTCAGCCTTGACCTCCTGATCCGGCAGAGCTCCCTCTGCTTTCGCAAGGACGGTCATCCTGCCTGAGGGACATTTTGCCTGGACATTAACCACGCCTTCATTCGAAATCCTGACAAACTCTGCAAATTCCGGTTCCTTCACTTCCCAGGAAATCTTCCGGTCAGAGGGTTTTTCAGGGGTCAGCGCGGCTTTAATCTTCACGCTCTTGCCGGCCTGCACCGTTGTGTTCTGAGCCTCAAGACTGATTCCCGTGACCGGTTCCAGCACGCTGATGTTCACACTCTTCTTTTTCTGACTGCCATCCTCCGCAGCAACCGTGATCGTGCATTTTCCGGCCCCGACAGCGGTAATCAGGCCCTTCTCATCGACTGATGCAACCTTGCTGTTAGAAGAGGTGTATTTGAATTTCTGCATGGCATCCCCGGGCTCTGCTGCCGCCTGGATCTGTACCGTGTCCTTTCCCGGAACCAGGAACAGCCGCTCCGTTTCAGCGGATGCATTGATCGCCGTTGCTTTCGGATGAACCCGTACCAGCAACGTGGTTTTCTGTGACGGGCAGTACCGGCTTGTGGCCTCAAGCTCTACCTCTTCAAGCTTGTCCAGTTTGGCCTGGGCCGTAATGGTCAGGTCTTTCAGTGTCAGAATATTGTACGTATCCCCTTCGAGGTAGACCGTGTCATTTTTCCGCTCACGGTTGACCAGTTCCGCATTGGCAAATTCCGGATTCAGTGTGACTTTCTGACCTGCCGCCATTTCCACATCCGGAAGGGTAAAGGCAAAGTCCGCCTCCGTGAGGGTATCCGAGCAGACCACCTGCAGCGTCAGAAGGGTGAGCAGATTATCCTTTGTGAACTGATAGCCAATGCTATCATACCCCTCTGAATACGAGGTATAGGTAACCTCCTCATTTGAAACAGGGATCAGGTCCACGTCCTTTTTCCCTGTTTCATGTGAATAACTGGAAGTCAGTTGTCCCTTTTGATCCGATTCAATCAGAGGAACACAGACACAGCCTTCCGGACGGGCCGTGATGGAATCCAGCAGATTGACCGACTCACCCGGCTTCACGAAAAGAACCGCTTTGATTTCCGGTTCAACCGGATCGGAATAGGGTTTGGTATTCAGGGTCACAAGTTTCTGGGCATAATGACTCTGGCTTTCCGCTGTCACCAGGAAATAGGCCGTTCCCGCCCGGAGATTTCTCAGTACCGACTGATTAATCACAAGGGATCCTTTCGCCTTGGGAT
Source organism: Christensenella sp. UBA4263 (assembly GCA_002395225.1). GTDB lineage: Bacteria > Bacillota > Clostridia > Christensenellales > Aristaeellaceae > Ventricola. The sequence continues at coordinate 43,278 of DGWH01000038.1, read as the reverse complement.
TGACCACGAGAAGTTCTTTCAGTTCATCCGCCGTATGAACCGGCAGAACCGTTGCTTTTGTTACCTTTTCCCCGCAGTTCAGGCCGAGACTAATTCCAATATTGTTATATCCCTGCCAGCTGTCCCAGACGCTTCCGCTTTCCGTGCTGTAAAGAGGATTCCCTTCCAGATAGTCAAACGCCTGCCTGGTTTCCTCATCAAAATCATCCTCGGCTTTCTTTCCGTCATAACCGAGAATCTTGACTTTCAGTTCAGACGGTTCGACATCCATTCCTGAGGGCTTTGCTTTTATCAGGACATTCCCCGAAGCATCCTCGGCAATGGTCAGGCGTCCCTCGGGGTCGATGGAAACCTTTTCATTTCCTTCAACGGCATACTCGATTTCCCTGTCTTTTGCCTCGTCCATCAGCGGGTCCGCCAGGACATGAATCTCCGCACCCGGGTAGGCCTCGCCATCGGTTGAGAGAATGTACGGATAATCTCCGGCATAAATCTTTACATCGAACTCATAATCGATGTTCACCTGACTGGGCCTGAATTTGGCTTCATAAATGCCTTTTCTGAATGCCCGGAACTCATAATCCTTCCACGCAAAGTTTTCATTCTCAATATTCCCGTATTTATACCGGTTTCCACTCTTCGGGACAAACCCGTAACCGATATCCTCCACGGTGGAAAGATCCGCAAATTCCGCTGCCACATCCGTCGCTTCGTCCAGGTTCACATGGACATAATCTTTCCTGAGTTCAACCAGCGGACCGTGAAACGGCACCAACTTTACGGTAAATGTTTCATCCACGTAATAATTGTCTTTTTCACCGGTTATCCGAAGCACGGCTGACCCCGGCTGTGTCAGATTTGCGGCATTCTTCAGATTCAGATAACTGTATCCTCTTGAATACCGAACACCAAACAGGTTCTTGATAAAGGAATCTCCTTCAACCAGATCAAGTTTCAGTCTGAAATTTCCTTCCCGGGAGAGTTCCATCCTGTACCAGATATTGTTGTCAAGCTTGATATCCGGGAACTCATCCGATTTGCAATAAAATGGTACACCTCTGCGGAATTGACGAATGAGATACGAATCGATTCTGGCACGAAGCTTTCCGGGATGCTCGGCCGGTTCATCCAGCGCTGCCCTTGCAAGACCGGCCTCTGTATCCGCCTTTATTGCCTCTTCGGAAACATCCCCTGCAATGACCCGGATATTGACCCTTTCCAGAATATTTCTGTTCCAGGCCTCGGCGATCACATGATAAATTCCGGCCTCGTCAGCTGTAAATTCATCCCCATTCAGCGAATACTTTCCTGCCTTGTCGGTATCCGTGACGTTAAAGTAGCGAGCAGAAATGGGATTCCCCTCGTCTGCAAGTTCCTCAAAGCAGGCATCCCACAGATGAACCGTTTCCCCTGTCTGTACCTGAACATCAACCCTTTCCTGCGTTACCCGGCCTGTATACGGGATAACCTGAATTTCAAACAGTTCATCAATATACGCATCCTCTGACTCCCCTGTCAGTCTGAATTTCGTCACGCAGGGTTCCTTGGGGAAAACCTCTGCTTCAATACAGATGCTCTCCTCCTCTTTCCTGTACTGACGTGCACTGATTGCCTCAAACAGTGCTTCATCCCCTTCAGCATACTCTACCTGAAGGTCATACTTTCCTGCCGGCTGGATTTCAAAATAAAAGCTTTCATACGTGTCAAACTCGGGATCATCCTTTCCCTCTTCCGGACAGTACATCAGCAGAGGCGCTTTATTCAGGATCTCTGCTTTCTGTTTTCCCTCAGCTGCACCCGCCAGTGCAATCGTGAGGAGCATCAGGCATAAGACGATGATACTGATCTTCTTTTTCATGTGGACTCCTTTCCTTTTTCTGTCGTCTGATGGGATCTTGCCTGCGGTTATCCTTGTTTTTATATTTATTATAATTCATCCGTTTTGTCAATAGTCATTTTCATGCTTGTCCGTGAAAATCCGATTTCCGGATGCCCGGAGCAAAATTCATCCGTTTGTTAAAATGGAAACAAAATGATGATCTGATGCTTGTTGATGTTTAACGAATGTGGTATACTACTTTCGGTTTGAATATAAATGAATTTGCTCTTAGCATAACAGGAAACGGAGGAGTGTCGCGTGCCAGAAATCAGCAGATTCTATGGATTAGTAATCAAAATGATCTTCAATGACAACGATAAACATCATAAGCCTCACGTTCATGTTTATTATGGCGAATATGAAGCATCGGTCGGTTTGGACGGTGAGGTGCTGGATGGAAGCATTCCTGTAAAACAGTATCGAATACTTACAGGATGGATGGCCATTCATGAAGAGGAGCTTTATGAAGCATGGAATCAGGCGGTCAGGAATATTCCGTTTAAGAAGATCGATCCTTTGAAATAAGCCGGAGGTAGACAGAATGATTATCAAAGATGGCATTGTATACGGCAGTGAACTAAAGCAATCGTTAAAAGTTGAGCAGGTCAGGCCTCTTTCGGATATGATGATGCTGCTGCAATTCAATAATGGAGAATATCGTCTTTTTGATGCGACTATATTGAAGGGTTCTGCCTTTGAGCCGCTGCATAATGATAAGGTTTTCTCTTGCCCTATGCTTGATCATGGTGTAGTTACCTGGTTGAACGGAGAGATTGATTGCTCTCCGGAATATATGTACAAACACAGTTATGCGTATTCGAAGGCGGGATAAACGTCTTGTCCACCTTCACGACCAAGGCCACAGTGATCAATTTACGCAAGCGGTGCTTCATTGTTATTCCCCTTCCCGCTTTGTTTTCATTGAATTCCTGAACCATTTTGAGTGCAACGAATCCTGCAAAATATGCTGCTTCCCATTCTCCAAATGAAATACCCGTTGAAAAACACTTCTGAATTTGGCATCATATGACCAAATGAACTGATGACCCCATTATGACGCAACAGCGAGGTGAATTTGGCCATGCAAATCCGTATTGAAGACAAAAAGACCGGTGAGATTCGGGTATATGAAACCATCCCGAATACAACGACCAAGTCCGGGCAGCCCCGGAAACGGTTTATCGGCACGGTTGGACCGGACGGAACACTCATCCCCCCTGCTCCCCGGAAACGAAAAAGCAGTCCAAAAGGTGAACCGGATCTGGCCGCATTGCAGGAGGAGCTTCAGCAAAAAATAGCCAGGGTTGAAGAATTAAAGAAGGAAGTTGAAGCCCTTAATAAAAAAAGGGACGCATTCCTGACCCTGCTGCAGAACATTGCCGGTATCCTTCGTGACAACATCCCCCCTGACCCCGGCAAGTCCTGAATGGGTCAGGATGGAATCCCGGCTTTTCCGGGTGTCCTCAGGCGATACACACAAAAAAGCGTCTCCGTTTAAAACGGAGACGCTTTCGCGTTAAGACCGGATTGCTGAGGAAGCATTCCGCTTTCATGCCTGAAACGGATTCACAGAACGTTTCCCTTACATTTCAAATTCACCTTCAAAGACCATGGTGGACACGCCGGAAAGAGACAGGGTATCTCCGCAGCGGACGGTCATATCCCCGCCCAGGAGTTTCACGGTGATATCCGACTCCCTGTCACAGTATCCGTTCCGGACGGCCGCGGCAACCGCCGCACAGGCACCGGTTCCGCAGGAAAGGGTTTCACCGTTGCCCCGTTCCCAGACCCGGATGCGGAGGGTCGTCCGGTTGACGACGCGGACAAATTCCGTGTTGACCCGCTCCGGGAACATGGGATGCTCTTCAAATGCGGGACCGATCCTGGCGAGATCGAGGCTGTCAATGGCATCACAGAAAACGACGCAGTGCGGATTGCCCACATTGACGCAGGTCACCTCCCACCTCTGTCCTGCCGCCTCAAAGGGCGCTCGGATGATCTCGGGCAGGTCGCTACAGGCCGGAATCCGGGCCGTTTCAAAGGTGGGACAGCCCATATCCACGGAGACGGTATTCGCTTTTCCATCCCGCAGGTACAGCCGGACCCGATAAATTCCGCTGAGGGTTTCAATGCGCATGGAGGTGCTGTGAACGTATCCCTTGTCAAAGAGATATTTGGCCACGGACCGGATGTTGTTTCCGGCCATGCGGCCCTCGCTGCCATCCTGATTGAAGGTGCGCATTTTCGCATCCGCTACCCGGGAATGCTCGATGAGCACCAGTCCGTCTCCGCCGATGCCGTAATGCGGCGTGCACAGGGAGATGCACAGGGATTCCGGACAGGAAACCGCGCCGTCGAAGTTCTCAATGAAAATGTAGTCGTTTCCGCAGGACTGCATTTTGGCGAAGTGAATCCGCTGCCGCCAGGGACGCATATGATTGATGTCCACCAGCTCCGTATTTTCCTCGTTAAACCGGCTTTCGATGATTTCCGCCAGTGCCCCGGCCGTATCCGTGCTGGTCAGGCAGGGAATGCCCAGCTGCATGGCCCGGCGGTGGAGCAGATTGTAATCCCCCACTGTGGTATCCCTGACGGCGCCGGTATACACGATGTAGTTGATTTTTCGGTCCTCCAGGAGCTGCATCAGGGTATCGCTTTCGGTGGCATTGGGCACCGAAGTGACCGAAATGCCCATCTGCCGGATGGCCGCCGCCGTGCCGCTGGTGGCAAAGAGCTCAATGCCCAGGTCATAGAAGCGCTTCGCCAGTGAAATGATTTCCTGATAGTCATTCTCCTCCACGGAAATCAGGATGCCGGCCTGTTCATGGCGCGCGGGCAGATGGAAGCCGGCCGCCGTCAGTCCCTTGAACAGGGCCTCCGCGCGGGTTTTCCCGATGCCCAGCACCTCACCCGTCGATTTCATTTCGGGTCCCAGCAGGGAATTGGCATCTGTCAGCTTCTCAAAGGAGAACACCGGCACTTTCACCGCCACATACGGCGGCGTCCGGTAGAGCCCGGTTCCGCAGCCGATATCGATCAGGTGCTCGCCCAGCATGACCCGGGTGGCAATATCCACCATGGGAACGCCGGTCACCTTGCTGATATAGGGGACGGTTCTGGAGGCCCGCGGATTGACCTCAATCACGTAGAGTTCCCCCTGATGAATCAGGTACTGAATATTCACCAGTCCCCGGGTGCCCAGGGCCAGGGCCAGTTTGGTGGAACAGTCACAGATCACCCCCAGCATCTGGTCTGAAAGATTATACGGCGGATAGACGGCAATGGAGTCACCGCTGTGAACCCCGGCCCGTTCCACATGCTCCATGACGCCCGGAATCAGGACATCCCGGCCATCCGAGACCACATCCACCTCAAGCTCCGTTCCCGGCATGTACTGGTCGATGAGCACCGGATTTTCAATGGCGTGTTCCAGAATGCGGGACATGTACGTCCGGACAGCCTCATCCGACCGGGCAATGGTCATGTTCTGTCCGCCGATGACATACGAGGGACGAAGGAGCACCGGATACCCCAGGGCATTGGCCGCCTGCAGCGCCTCCTCCATGGTCAGGGCCGACCGTCCTCTGGGCCGCCGGATCCCGAACTGTTCAAGGAGGGCATCAAAGCGGATGCGGTCCTCGGCCAGGTCGATGCCGTCCGCCGAGGTGCCCAGAATCTTTACCCCGCGCTGGTCCAGGTATTTGGTCAGCTTGATGGCCGTCTGACCGCCAAAAGCCACCACCACGCCCTCCGGCTTTTCCACCTTCAGGATCTGCTCCACATCCTCCCCGAAAAGCGGTTCAAAATAGAGCCGGTCCGCCGTGTCGTAGTCCGTTGAAACCGTTTCCGGATTGTTGTTGATGATGACCACATCATACCCCAGTTCCCGAAGCATCCAGACACAGTGCACGGAGCTGTAGTCAAACTCGATTCCCTGTCCGATGCGGATCGGGCCGGAGCCCAGCACCACGATGACCTTTTTCCCGCTGCGCTTCAGCTGCCTCGACTCACAGACCGCGTCACAGGTCGAATAGAAATACGGGGTGGCGGCATCGAATTCAGCGCCGCAGGTATCCACCATCTTGTAACTGAGGGAAAACGGCGGCAGATTGGTGCGTCCGCTCAGACGGGTCAGGGCCGTATCCGGATACCCCATCCGCTTGCCCAGACGGTAATCCTCATCCGTGAGGCCCTCTGCGACAATCCGCTGTTCATAGGCGGCCATGGCGGCAAGGCGCCAGAGGAACCACCGGTCAATCCGGGTAATTTCGTGGATCTCATCCACTGAGATGCCGCTCTTGAGGGCCTCAAAGACCGTAAAGAGCCGCCGGTCATTGGCCTCGGCCAGCCGCTCCCGCAGGGGCCTGTCGCTGAGCGGCGGCGCATTCAGGATATCCAGGGAAATTTCCGCGCCGCGGACTGCTTTCATCAGGGCCGCCTCAAAGCTCTGGGCAATGGACATGACCTCGCCTGTCGCCTTCATCTGGGTGCCCAGAATCCGGCTGCTCCCGGCAAACTTGTCAAAGGGCCATTTGGGGAACTTGACCACCACATAATCCAGTGTCGGCTCAAAGCAGGCGCAGGTGCGCCCCGTCACCTCATTGACGATTTCCGGCAGCGTATAGCCAAGGGCAATCCGGGTGGTCATCTTGGCAATGGGATAGCCGGTCGCCTTGGAGGCCAGAGCGGAGGAACGGGAGACACGCGGGTTGACCTCAATGACGGCATACTCAAAGCTGTCCGGATTCAGGGCAAACTGACAGTTGCATCCGCCCACAATCCCGATGGCCGAAATCATTTCAAGGGACGCCGTGCGCAGCATCTGGTATTCCCGGTCCGAAAGGGTCAGGGCCGGGGCCACCACGATGGAATCGCCGGTATGAATGCCCACCGGGTCCACGTTTTCCATGGAACAGACCGCAATGACATTCCCCTGCGCATCCCGCATGGTCTCAAACTCGATCTCTTTCCAGCCCGAGATGCAGCGCTCGATCAGGACCTGATGAATCGGTGAGAGTTCCAGGCCCGTGGCGGCAATCTGCCGCAGACTGGCCTCATCCCCGGCGATGCCGCCGCCCGTTCCGGCCAGCGTATAGGCCGGACGGACGATGACCGGATAGCCGATCTCTTTGGCCGCCCGAATCGCCTCATCCAGTGTCACCGCAATCTCCGAGGCCACCACCGGCTGCCCGATGGCTTTCATCGTCTCGCGGAACTTCTCCCGGTCCTCCGCCCGCTCAATGGCCTCAATGTCCGAGCCCAGAAGCCGCACGCCATATTTGGCCAAGGTCCCGTCCCGGCTCAGCTGCATGGCCAGGGTCAGGGCCGTCTGTCCGCCCAGACCGGCCAGAAGGCCATCCGGGCGTTCCTTTTCGATAATCCGCCGCAGCGTGGCCTCCGTCAGCGGCTCCAGATAAATCTCATCCGCCAGATGCTTGTCGGTCATGATGGTGGCCGGATTGGAATTGACCAGCACCACATTGACGCCCTCCTGACGCAAAACGCGGCAGGCCTGTGCACCGGCATAGTCAAATTCCGCCGCCTGGCCAATGACAATCGGTCCGGAACCGATGACCAGTACTTTGCGGATTGTCTGATCCCGTCCCATCTCACTTTCCTCCCATCATGCTGATAAACCGGTCAAACAGGAACGAGGTATCCTCCGGGCCGCCGTGGGCCTCGGGATGGAACTGCACCGTGAAGCACCGTTTCCCCGGATAGCGCATTCCCTCGCAGCTGCCGTCATTGGCATTGACAAAGGTTTCGATTCCGCTTTCGCCCAGGCTCCCCGCCACCACCGCATAGCCGTGATTCTGGCTGGTCATATAGGTCCGTCCATGTTCCAGGTCCGTGGCCGGCTGATTGCCGCCCCGGTGACCGTACTTGAGCTTCATGGTTTTCCCGCCCATGGCCAGGGCCGCCATCTGGTGCCCCAGGCAGATGCCGAAAACCGGCACCTGACCGATGAGCCTGGAAATTTCACGGATGCAGCCCGTGTTTTCCGCCGGATCTCCCGGGCCATTGGAGAGCATGACCCCGTCCGGATCGCCGGCCAGGATCTCCTCCGCACTGGTAAAGGCGGGAACCACGGTCACCTGACAGCCCCGCTGCTGCAGGCTGCGGATGATGTTCCGTTTGGCCCCGTAATCAATGAGGGTCACCGCATGGCGCATTTTCCCCTGTGCCTCATACACTTTGGGAGCAAGGCAGGTCACCCTTTGCAGGACGTCCCGGACGGCAAACTGTTCAATCGCGGACCGGTCCGCGGGAACCGTGTCGCAGATCATGGCATTCATGACCCCCTGCTCCCGGATCTGCCGGGTGATTTCCCGCGTATCCACCCCGGCAATGCCCGGAATCCGATGCGCCGTGAGCCACTCTTCAAGCGGCCCCCGGCTGCGGAAATTCGAGGGTGTATCGCACAGTTCCCGCACCACATAGCCGGACAGTGCGCAGTTCCCTTCAAAATCCTCGGGAATCAGCCCGTAATTGCCGATCAGGGGAAACGTCTGAACCACAATCTGTCCGGCATAACTGGGGTCCGTCAGCGTTTCCAGATACCCCACCATGCCGGTGGTGAAGACCAGTTCCCCCACCGTATCGGAACCCTTGTATCCAATCCGCTTTCCCTCAAAAACAGAACCGTTCCCAAGCACAAGATAGGCCATTACTTTCCTCCAAGCGTTGCCGCCATCACGGCTTTAATGGTATGCATCCGGTTTTCCGCCTCCTGGAAGACCAGAGAAGCCTTGCTTTCAAAGACACGGTCCTCGACCTCCATACAATCAAGGCCGTATTTCTCATGAATCGTGCGCCCGATTTCCGTATTCAGATCATGGAACGCCGGCAGGCAGTGCATGAACACGGCGTCCGGTCCGGCGATGTCCATGATTTCCTTTGTCACCCGGTAAGGAAGAAGATCATGAATCCGCTCCTCCCAGACCTCATCCGCCTCGCCCATGGACACCCAGACATCCGTATAAATGACATCCGCGCCCTGGGCCGCCTTCATCGGATCCGTCTCAAAGGTAATCGTCGCCCCGGTCCGTTTGGCAATATTCTGACTCCGCTCCACCAGATCTCCCTTGGGGAAATACTTCTCCGGTGCACAGGCCGTGAAGTGGATGCCCATTTTCGCACAGCCCACCATCAGGGAATTAGCCATGTTGTACCTGGCATCCCCGAAAAAGACCAGATGCTTTCCGGCCAGCCCGCCAAAGTGTTCCTGCATCGTCAGGAGGTCCGCCAGGACCTGCGTGGGATGGAACTCATTGGTCAGGCCGTTCCATACCGGCACGCCGGAATACGCCGCCAGTTCCTCCACAATCTCCTGCTCATAACCCCGGTACTCGATGCCATCGTACATCCTGCCCAGCACGCGGGCCGTGTCGCGGATGGACTCCTTCTTCCCGATCTGGGAGGCTTTGGGATCCAGATAGGTGCTGTACATGCCCAGATCCGCCGCGGCCACCTCAAATGCACAGCGGGTTCTCGTGCTGGTCTTTTCAAAAATCAGGGCAATGTTCTTTCCCTTGCAGTACTGATGCTTGACACCAGTCTTTTTCATTTGTTTCAGATTTGCCGCCAGCTCCAGTAGATGCTCAATCTCCGCCGAGGTGCAGTCAAACAGCGTCAGAAAACTTCTTCCCTTGAGTGTACTTGCCATCTTAACCCTCCATCTGTTTATTGCCATTGGCCATTCACGCAACAGACCGATCCGCCACCTCCGAAAGATCTGCGAATCGGTCCGTTTCTTACAGTACTTTTGCCAGGAACCCCTTGAGCCGTTCCGTTTTCGGCTCTTTGAAAATCTGCTGCGGCGTTCCTTCCTCCGCAATGATTCCATCTGCCAGGAACAGCACCCGGCTGGCCACCTCACGGGCAAAGCCCATTTCATGGGTGACCACCACCATGGTCATGCCTGCCTCCGCCAGATGTTTCATGACATCCAGCACCTCACCGACCATCTCCGGATCCAGCGCGGAAGTGGGCTCATCAAAGAGCATGACATCCGGCTCCATGCACAGGGCCCGCACGATGGCCACCCGCTGTTTCTGTCCGCCGGAAAGCTGTGCCGGCCAGGCACCGGCCTTATCCGCAAGCCCGATCCGCTTCAGCAGGTCCATCGCCCGGCTCTCCGCCTTTTCCTTCGATTCCTTTTTCAGCATCATGGGGGCACAGGTGAGGTTATCCAGCACCGTCATGTGCGGAAACAAGTTGAACTGCTGGAACACCATGCCCATGCGCTGCCGGTGCAGATTCAGATTGGTTTTCGGATCCGTCAGATCGTTCCCCTCAAAGATAATCTGGCCCGAAGTAGGGGTTTCCAGCATGTTCAGGCACCGCAGAAACGTAGACTTTCCCGCGCCGCTGGGGCCGATGACGCAGATCACCTCGCCCTTTTCAATTTCCGTATCAATATTATCAAGGACCACCAGATCATCAAATCGCTTTGACAGCTTTTTAACGCTTATCACGGTTCATCCTCCTCTCTGCCACACCCAGCAGACGGGTCAGTCCGATGACGATGATCAGGTACGTCACCGCAACCACCAGCAGCGGGTTGACCGCATCAAAGGTAATCGCCTTGGCGCGCTCGCCCATCTTTGTCAGGTCCATGACCCCCACATAGCCGGCGACCGATGTTTCCTTGACCAGCGTGATCAGCTCGTTGCCGATGGCCGGCAATATGTTTCGAATCGCCTGCGGGAACACCACCTTGTACATCGCCTGAATTTTGGACATGCCCAGGCTCCGCCCGGCTTCCATCTGTCCGCGGTCCACCGCGTTGATGCCGCTTCGGATAATCTCCGCCACATAGGCCGCCGAATTCAGTCCAAAGGCCAGGATACAGACACCCAGTTTGTTTCTCGTACCCGAAAAGATGACGAAAAAGAAAACCAGGAGCAGCACCATCATGGGAATGCCCCGAATCACCGTAGTATACAGATCACAGAAAATCTCAAGAGGCCGAAGGGCCTTGTTTCCCTCGGAGAAGAATTTGCAGACCGCCAGAAGTGCACCGACCAGCACGCCGATCAGGAGCGCACCCAGCGTAATAATAACTGTATTCTGGAGACCGAGCAGCATCTGCTTCCAGTAACCGGTTTCGATAAAGGTCTGGTGCAGCGTTGTAAGCCATGCACTCATTTCATCCGCTCCTTTCAAAATATATGCAGAAGATGCGACCAGGTCGCATCTTCTGCATAAAGCTCTGCTGATTTGTTTTTACTTGACCGCATCCGGAGAGGTGTACGGAGCATCATACTTTTCAAAGATCGCCGCAACCGTTCCATCTGCTACCATCTCGTCGACATAGCCGTTGATCGCCTCGACCAGATCGCCGCTTTCCTTGGCGAACGCAAAAGCATAGGGTTCAGCCGTCATCGCCTCAGAGAGGACAACCAGTTTCTTTCCGCCCTTTTCGTTATTGGCTTTCACCATTTCCGCCGCCGTCAGGTCATCAATAACCCAGGCATCCACGGTGCCGTTCTGCACGGCCATCTGTGCATCGGTATTGCTTGAATAGGATTCAACGTTATAACCGTTCTGCAGGCAGTACAGTTCGCCCGTCGTTCCGGCCTGGACCGAAATCAGCTTGCCCTCAAGATCCGCCTTGGTGGCAATGGGGCTGCCCTCAACCACGACGATGGCCTGCGCCGCCATGCAGTAAGGATCGGTGAACAGGACATTCTTTTTCCGCTCCTCGGTCACAGAGAAACCGGAAATGCCCACATCATAGGAACCGTTCATGACGCCCAGGAGAATAGAATCAAAATTGACCTGCTCAACGGTCAGCTTGACGCCCATCTTCTCCGCGATCTTGGCGGCCAGTTCCATTTCGATGCCCGTGACGCTGCCGTCTCCGCTGAGGGTCTCAAACGGCGGGAAATCCGGACTGGTGGCAATCACCAGCTCACCCTTTTCCTTCACAGATGCCAGGGTGGCGGGAGCGGCAAATGCTGCTGCTGCGAAAAGTACCATCATCATTGCCAGAATGATACTGAGAACTTTCTTCATCATTTTATCCTCCTGATTCTCCGTTTCCTCTGAAACGAAGCATTGGTTGAGATTCATCTTCCCTTCGGAAAATGTATCCATACTTTATTCCTTTTCAGCGGCCTTGTCAAGACCGATTTTGAATATTTATACATGAAAAATGTATTTTTATTCATTCCGTGACTCTGCCCCGTTTACGCATCCCGAACCTCCACCAGTTCGATTTCGAAATTCAGTTCCTTGCCGGCCATCTCATGATTGGCATCAAAGGTAATGGTCAGCGGCGTCTTTGCCGTCACCCTGGCCGGGAACGGGCGTCCCATGGTGTCCTGCAGATACACCTGCTGGCCTACGGCCAGGTTCTCCGAGCCCGGAACCATGGCAATCTGGGCGGTGAAAATAGCATTGGGATCGGATTCCCCGTACGCCTCCTCCGGCATCAGGTGGACACTCACTTTCTGTCCCACTTCCATGTCCGCCACGGCGGCATCAAATCCGCGGATCATCATGCCGGCGCCGCACACAAACTCCAGCGGTTCGCCCCGGTCATAGGAGGAATCAAACTGGGTGCCGTCATTAAACGTTCCCCTGTAATGGGTCCGGCAGACCTTGCCCACGTTCCGGCCGGTCAATGCGCAGCCGCCCGGACAATTGGCGCATCCGCCCTCGCTTCCGCACTCATTTTCTCCGCAGCCGTGTTCGCCGCACGCATGTTCCTCGACGTGATGATCACAGTTCGCCCCGGTGTTGACCAGTTCCCCGCGCAGATACGCCTCAACAGCCTCATCCGCACTGCCGGCCGCGCCGGCGCAGAGTTCAATGCCGTTTTCGGCCAGCGCCGCCTGTGCACCCCCGCCGATTCCGCCGCAGATGAGTACATCCACCCTGTGCCCCGCCAGCAGCGCGGCCAGTGCGCCGTGTCCGCTTCCCTCGGAATCGATCACCTGGCTGCTGAGTACCTTCCCGTCTTCCACCTCATAGACCTTGAAGGCCTCCGTATGGCCGAAGTGCTGAAAGACATTTCCATTTTCATACGTTACTGCGATTTTCATTTTGCTTTCCTTCCTTATTGATCTCCGAATGTATTCCTCAGATAGGATGCCACCCGCTCCGCCAGCATCCGGTGTCCTTCCTCGCTCAGATGAATGGCATCATACAGGGTCGGCAGCGGATCCAGCGCATCAAAGAAGCGGACGCCAGCCAGCTCTGCCGCCTCCCTGTACCCCCGCCGCAGCCGGGCAAGGGTATCTGTCAGGCCGAAAATCGGCGCATACGGGCAGGTAGCCAGCACAATCCGGTCTTTTCTCTCCGGGTACATGTCCACCAGTGCCGAGAGGGCAACATCCCATTTCCGGCCGATTTTGGTAAAGGGCAGGCTGGTGTTGTCCAGAATATCATTGGTCCCCAGCATCAGGAAAAGCACCTGCCAGTCCTTCCCGGAAACCGCATTCAGAAACTGCTTCAGCGGCCGTTTGCCCGGAATCTTTCGTCCGGGAAGGCTGTCGTTGATCACCGTAAACCCGTACACGGATGAGAGCCGTTCAAACCAGATCTCATCCTCCCGCAGCCGGTTGTCCCCTGCTCCGATTCTGGGGTCCCATCCCCACATGAGGGAGTCCCCGTATCCATATACCGTCATTTCCGTCCTCTTTCATCTAAACGTGCATCTCCGGGCCATCCCGGCACAAACGCCTGAATCGTCCCCTCATCCCTGAACCGGTCTGCATCCGTCTCTGCTGTCTATGGCACGCAAAACGGGATTGTAAATGACTTTGCCCTGAAATGCAAGTAAAACATGTACAAAGCCGGTCCGTTCAGGGCTCCTGTCGGGATCCCGCCCCGTATCCGGCTGATCGTTCCGGCAGTTGTTCCATCCGTACAAACTCCGGGCTGATAAACGCGCCGAACAGCCCCTTTAAAACCATGACCAGGACGAAAAAGACCGCAACCGGCACCACACAGGAGGTCAGGATCATCATGACCACCCCGTCCAGGTAACGGATCAGGGTGCTTTTCACGCTCTCCGGAATCCCGGCCAGCGAATCCTTGATTCCGGAGAAAAACGCGCCGGCATTTTCAAGCCATGATTTTTTCGCCTCTGTCGTTTCCTCCGGCTCCTCCACCGCAACGGCCTCGCTCAGAATCTGCTCGGTATGAAAGTGTTCATTGATTTTGTCGTCGATCCACTGGCAAAGCGGAATCATGATCAGGAGGCACACGGCCACCGCCATCAGCCTTGAGCAGAAGGAGAGAATCCGCTTTTTGTCCAGCGCCACAAACAGCAGGAACAAAAGCAGTGAAAAGGGAATCAGGATCTTGACGGCCAGATCCCAGCCAAAGACCACGATCAGCTTCTCCGCCTGAATCACCACGGACACCACCACCAGATACGAGGCCACACTGGCGATCTGTTCGGCAATGGGCGTCGTCGCATCCTCCGGAATAGCCGCAATCACAATGGACGCCCCGGCGGCGGCCGCCGTCAGCAGATTGACCTCTTCCCGTTTTTCATCCAGGTACGCCTTATATTTTTCCTTGTTGGCATCCGTCACCAGCAGCATATTCAGCAAAATGATGACGAGCAGAAACACCGCAGTTCCAATTCCCGCCCAGATCAGCCGGGACTTAATCGACTTATGCATTTCTTTTCCCTTCCTGCATCATGCACAAATGCCGTTTCCCGGAAGGAAAACGGCATGAAAATCAGGACATGTTCTGTTTTTCGACCAGACGCTCGCCACAGTAAATGGCGCGAAGTTTCGGCTTGTCAATCTTCCCGGTGGCGTTGCGGATCACCTTATCGAAAATGATCCTGCGCGGCCGTTTATACCGCGGCAAATCCACACAGAACCGTTCGACTTCCTCCTGCGTCAGCGTCATCCCTTCCTTCACCTGGATAATCGCCGCGGCAATTTCGCCCAGGCGCTTATCCGGCAGGCCGATCACGGCCACATCATGGATCTTGGGATTCGCGGCAAGGAAGCTTTCGATCTGAACCGGATAAAGATTCTCACCGCCGGAAATGATGACATCCTTTTTCCGGTCAACCAGGAAAATAAATCCGTCCTCATCCAGGCGCGCCATATCTCCGGTATGCAGCCACCCGTCTTTGAGCACCTCTGCCGTCGCCGTCGGATTCTTATAGTATTCCACCATGACACCGGGGCCTTTGACACACAGTTCCCCCACCTCACCCTGAGGAGTCAGTTCGCCGTGTTCATCCACAATCTTCGTCTCCCAGCCGAAGCCCGGGATGCCGATGGCACCCACCTTATGGACATTTTCCATGCCAAGATGCACGCATCCGGGACCGGTGGACTCGGAGAGTCCGTAGTTGGTATCATACTTGTGATGGGGGAAATATTCAAGCCAGTGCCGGACCAGGCTGGGCGGAATCGGCTGTGCGCCGATATGCATCAGCCGCCACTGACTGAGGCGGTAATTTTCCAGCTTGAGTTTTCCTGAATCCAGGGCGGCCAGAATATCCTGTGCCCATGGCACCAGAAGCCAGACAATGGTGCATCCCTCATTGGACACCGCGCTCAGAATGGATTCCGGTGAATTTCCTTTCAGGAGAACCGCCTTGCTGCCGGTATACAGTGACCCAAACCAGTGCATTTTAGC
>DGWH01000038.1:0-27682 GCA_002395225.1 Christensenella sp. UBA4263 | reverse complement strand
ATGCAAAGGAACGTATCCTGCCGGGTCGTCTCATGGTGCACCGCTTCCATTCTGGCCGAATGAGACAGCGATGAATGCTTGAGCAGAATCGCCTTCGGGAATCCGGTGGTGCCGGAGGAAAAATAGATGGCCGCATCATCCGTATCCTCCACGAGGACACGGGGCGCCACGGAGGAGGCATTTCCGGTCTGACGGTAATAGTCCTCTGCATAGGTCGGACACGGCGCACCGACAAAATACATCAGCATGGTTTTCTTCAGTTTTCCGGCAATATCCTCAATCCGGCCGATAAACTCCGGACCATAGAACAGCACATCTGAATCAGACGCCTGAAGGCAGTAATCAATTTCATCTGCCGTGAAGCGGAAATTCAGCGGCACCGCAATCGCCCCCGCCTTTAAAATGCCAAAGTAGACCGGCAGCCATTCAAGGCAGTTCATCAGCAGGATCGCGCATTTCTGCCCCTTCTTAATCCCATGCTCAAGCAGCATATTGGCTACTCTGTTTGCTTTCTCATCGAAAACCGACCAGGTAATCTGACGTCTGTAAAATGTACTTGAAGTCGGCTGTATCAGTTCATACTCTTTCCAAGTAACTCTCTGTTCCTCCCTGATTTCAGGGTTGATTTCCACAAGAGCAACCTCTTCCCCATACAGCTTGCTGTTGCGTTCCAGCAAATCAGTAATTGCCAATTCAGGAACCCTCCTTATATCTAAGCAGCTGCCTGTTCTTTGGGCATTGCTGCTTTTTCTTATTCTCATCCCTTACAGGCACTATACCTTCCATCCTGTCAAGCCCATACCGGATATGCTGCCGGCTTTCCCTGTCCTCTCTGCCCGCCTCCGGACAAAATGTCTGTTCCCGTTCCGGGCCTCCATGCATTTCTTATGTCGCAGCTGCTTTGTTCCGATCCTGCTTTGACAATCTGTTGCCGCATGACAGGGAAATTTCTGCCTGATTCCGTCCGTGACGGGTATGGCCTTTCAGGCAAAACGCATATCGAAAAGAAGAATATCTTTTTTCTACAAAATTGTCAATTGCTTTTTTATTTCTTCGGGCTTGTATTTCCCTCAATTTCGGGTATACTTAAGAACATTCAGGAGGAGGTTAAACATATGGAACAATGTCCAAATCATCATCCGGAACTTATGCTCGGAAACAAAGCTGTCGCCAGAGGACTTTATGAAGCCGGCGTCTGCTTTATCTCCAGCTATCCCGGAACCCCCAGTACAGAGATTACAGAAGAAGCTGCCAAATATGATGAGATCTACTGCGAATGGGCGCCCAATGAGAAAGTCGCCATGGAATCCGCCTTCGGTGCCTCTCTGGCAGGACGCAGAGCCTTCTGCGCGCAGAAGCACGTAGGACTCAATGTCGCGGCGGATCCGCTCTACACTATGTCCTATACCGGCGTCAATGCCGGATTTGTCATCGGCGTCGCCGATGATGCGGGGATGCACTCCTCACAGAATGAGCAGGACAGCCGGCATCACGCCATCGCCGCAAAAGTGCCGATGATCGAGCCCTCCGACTCTGCGGAAGCGCTTGAATTTACCCGTCTGGCCTATGATCTCTCCGAACAGTTCGACACGCCTGTTCTCCTCAAAATGTGCACCCGTGTGGCCCATTCCCAGTCCATCGTCACCTGCGGCGAGCGTTCCGTGCCTGACCGTCCCTATGTAAAGGACATCGGCAAATACGTCATGATGCCCGGCAACGCCAAACGCCGTCATCCCATCGTCGAGGCACGCACAAAGGCCCTGACCGAGTATGCCGAGACCTCACCCCTCAACCGTGTGGAGATGGGCGGCACGGATATCGGCATCATCACCGCCTCCACGTCCTATCAGTATGTGAAGGAAGTGTTCGGGGATTCCGTCAGCGTCCTCAAGCTGGGCATGACCAACCCGCTGCCGGAAAAGCTCATCCGGGACTTTGCCGCAAAGGTGAAAAAGCTTTATGTGGTAGAGGAACTGGATCCTATTATTGAAAACCACGTCCGCGCGCTGGGGATCCCCGTCACCGGCAAGGAGATGTTGCCCATGGTGGATGAATTCTCCCAGAACCTGATCGCCGCCGCCTTTGGCCGTGAACCGGGCAGCACCTATTCCATTGCGGAGACCGTTCCGGCGCGTCCGCCGGTCATGTGCGCCGGCTGTCCGCACCGCGGAATGTTCTACACCCTCCGGAAAAACAACTGCACCGTTCTGGGCGATATCGGCTGTTATACCCTGGGCGCCGTTCCGCCGCTGGGCGCCATTGAAATGACCCTGTGCATGGGTGCCAGCATCGGCGCGGTGCAC
The DNA here is from genome assembly GCA_002395225.1 of Christensenella sp. UBA4263. Taxonomy (GTDB): domain Bacteria; phylum Bacillota; class Clostridia; order Christensenellales; family Aristaeellaceae; genus Ventricola. The sequence continues at coordinate 25,379 of DGWH01000038.1, read as the reverse complement.
GGATTCAACAAGGTCAGAGGCCCGGAAAGCGAGCGCAAAACCGTTGCGGTCATCGGCGATTCCACCTTCATGCACTCCGGCATGACCGGTCTGGCAAATGTGGCCTACAACCAGTCCAACTCCACCATCATCATCGTTGACAACTCCATTACCGGCATGACCGGTCACCAGCAGAATCCCACCACCGGATATAACATCAAGGGAGATCCGGCCGGAAAAATTGATCTGGAAGCCCTTTGCCGGGCCATGGGCTTTGAACGGGTCCGCGTCGTCGATCCGTATAACCTCGAGGAATGCGACCGGGTTCTGAAAGAAGAACTGGCTGCCGAGGCTCCTTCCATTATCATTTCACGCCGTCCCTGTGCACTGCTCAAGTATGTCAAACATAATCCGCCGCTCACCGTCAACCCTGACAAGTGCATCGGCTGTAAATCCTGCATGCGCATCGGCTGCCCCGCCATTTCCATGCATGGAAAGAAAGCGCACGTGGACAGCACGCTCTGTGTCGGATGCAACGTCTGCAGCCAGCTGTGCAGGGCGGGTGCCTTTGAATCCGGCAAAACAGACCATTGAGGCAGGGAGGCACAGAATATGGAAACAAAGAATATCATGATTGTCGGTGTCGGCGGACAGGGTTCCCTGCTGGCCAGCAAGCTCCTGGGGCATCTGCTCCTCATGCAGGGCTATGACGTCAAAGTCTCCGAGGTTCACGGAATGTCCCAGCGCGGCGGCAGTGTCGTGACGTATGTACGCTACGGCGACAAGGTCTATTCACCGGTCATTGACCGCGGCGAGGCGGATTACATCGTCTCCTTTGAAATTCTCGAGGCCGCCAGATGGCTGCCCTATCTGCGCAAAGACGGACAGATCGTCACCAATCTGCAGCAGATTGATCCCATGCCCGTCATCACCGGTGCCGCCCAGTATCCCGCCGACCTGGCTGAAAAGCTGAAGGCCTCCGGCGCCCGGGTCGATGCAATTGACTGTCTTGCCCTCGCTGAGCAGGCCGGTTCAGCCAAAGCAGTCAACCTGGTCCTCCTGGGACGTCTCAGCCACTACTTTGATCTCCCCGATCAGGCCTGGCAGGAAGCCATTGAGGCCATTGTCCCCGCCCGTTTCCTTGAACTGAACAAACGGGCGTTTGAGCTCGGGCGCAACGCCTGATTCCCCGGTATCCCGCCTGTCACTGACAGGTATCACAGACATGAGGTAAAACATGGAAAGATATTATCAGCCAGAAATTGAGTGTGCCTCCCGTGAGGAGATTCGTGCCATCCAGGAGGAAAAGCTTCGGGCTCAGGTCCGCCACGTCTATGAGCACGTCCCCTATTACCGGAAGAAGATGGAGGCAAAAGGCGTCCGGCCCGAGGATATCAACACCCTCGAGGATCTGTCAAAGCTTCCTTTCCTCTCCAAGGCCGACCTGCGGGAGGCCTATCCCTACGGTCTTGTCGGCGTTCCCCTCAAGGACTGTGTCCGCATTCAGTCCACCTCCGGCACCACCGGCAAGCGGGTTGTGGCATTCTACACCCAGCATGACATTGATCTGTGGGAAGACTGCTGCGCACGGGCCATCGTCGCCGCCGGCGGCACCAATGAGGATGTCTGTCAGATTTCCTACGGCTACGGTCTGTTCACCGGCGGCCCGGGCCTCAACGGCGGCTCCCACAAAGTCGGCTGCCTGACCGTGCCCACCAGCTCCGGCAATACGGACCGCCAGATCATGTTCATCATGGACCTGAGCACAACCATTCTCTGCTGCACCCCCAGCTACGCCGCCTACCTGGGCGAACGGATGAAGGAACTGGGATACGGTCCGAATGATATCCCGCTCAAGGCCGGCATCTTCGGCGCCGAGGCCTGGAGCGAGGAAATGCGGCAGGATATCCAGCAGACACTGGGCATCAAGGCATATGACATCTATGGCCTGACCGAGCTGTCCGGTCCCGGTGTCGCCTTTGAGTGCTCCGCACAGTCCGGCATGCACATTAACGAGGATCATTTTATCGCGGAAATCATCGACCCGGAAACTGAAGAGGTCCTGCCGGAAGGGGCACAGGGTGAACTGGTTTTCACGGCCATTGACAAGGAAGCGTTCCCCATGATCCGCTACCGCACCCGTGATATCTGTACACTGACCCGGGAAAAGTGTTCCTGCGGCCGTACGCATGTCCGCATGGCCAAGCCGAAAGGCCGCTCCGACGACATGCTCATCATCCGCGGCGTCAACGTATTCCCGAGCCAGATCGAAACGGTTCTGCTCAATCACGGCTATGGCGCAAACTATCAGATCATTGTGGACCGCGTCAACAACACCGATACCCTGGACATTCAGGTGGAAATGACGCCCGAGATGTTCACCGACAACATCGGCGAGGTTGCCGACCGTCAGCGTCAGCTGGTTGAGGGCCTCAAGTCCATGCTGGGCATTCGGGCAAAGGTATCCCTCGTGGCACCCAAAACCATCGCCCGGAGCGAGGGCAAGGCTGTCCGTGTCATCGACAAACGGAAAATCTGAGGGAAACGGCAGCAGGTTTCTGCTGCAGATTGGAGAAAACAATGAGCATTAAACAGATCTCTGTCTTCCTTGAAAACAGACCCGGAAAGCTCAAGGAAATGACCTCCGTCCTGGCCGCCAAACACATCGACATGCGTGCACTGTCCATTGCCGAAACCAAAGACTTCGGAATTGCCCGCCTCGTCGTGGATGATGCCTATGCAGCCATCAACATTCTGAAAGAAGCCGACTTTGTCGCCAATCTGACCTCCGTCCTGGCGGTTGCCATCCCGGATGAGCCCGGCGGTCTTGACAAGCTCCTGGGCATATTCGCCGAGGCCAGCGTCAACATCGAATACATGTACGCCTTCATCGGCGGCAAAGACGTCAAGCACGCTTACATGATCTTCCGTGTGGCCGACACCAAAGCCGCTGAAGCCCGTCTTGCCGGACGTGGTCTCAGCATTATGACACAGGAAGACATCGCCGGAATCTGATAAAACTCAAAGGTTTCCCCGCTCATGACGCAGCAGGGAAACCTTTTTTGTTTGCTTTTTTTCGTTTGCGGAACCGTTCACATTTTTTCTTTCCCGCAAGGCCTTCCTGTGTTATAATTTGATACGCAGAGTCTCATTATAAAGGAGGCCTAACCCCTTGAATATTGCCATTGTGGACAATCTGTCCTCTGACCTTGACCATCTGAAGGAAATCCTGCACAGCTATGCTGCGCTTCATCATCTGCAATTCAATATCCGGCATTTTCCAAGCGCAGAGGCGCTTCTGGATGTTTATCAGCCGCTTCTTTTTTCCATCCTCTTCCTTGAGATTAACCTGGGCAGTCTGACCGGCACGGAGACCGCCCGACAGATCCGCGTTCGCGATGAGGATGTCCCCATTATCTTCGTAACTGCCAGCAGCGAATATCGGGCAGAAGCCTTTGACTGCTTTGCCGCCGGCTATCTGACCAAACCCATTGCCCGTGAGAAAATCTATCGGGTACTTGATCACATCCTGCACAGCAAAAAAAGCCAGGACCATCAGTTCAGTTTCATCTCTGACCGGCACGCGCAGAGTCTCCCCTATTCACAGATTCTCTCCCTCCACTCGGACAAAAACTACGTCATTCTGACTGATCTCAGCGGAAAGACCTATAAAATCCGCATGCTGTTTTCCGAAGCAGAGAACCTCTGCCGCAACGACGCGCGGTTTCTGACAGTTTCACGCGGGGTGATCGTCAACCTGGATCACGTTCTGTCCATTACCAGGGAAGTCTGTCAGCTCAAGCAGGAAATCCGGTACCCTGTCAACATCCGGAAAAGCCATCAGATCCGGGAGATGTGGTTCAACTATCATTTTGAAAAAAAAGGCAGCATCTCTACGGCCGAACTATCCTCTTTCTGAATCCAATGCTTCCTTATTCCCAGCTGCCGTGCCTGTTTCTGCCAGGTTTTTCATAATTTCGATAACGTATTCAGGCGTAACATTATGTCTCCCAGTCACCAATTTGATCACTTCTTTGTCATCCTTAACAAACATCCTTGCCATTTCAACTGATTCTATGACTTTTATCTTCTTTGTATGCTCTTCCATTGCCTTACACATGTCTAACTTCCCTCCTTCATCGATTACGATCTCCAAGCCACGCTTTGCAATATCATTCGCTAACAGTGCTGTTTCACCATCACCACTTCGGTATTGAGGGTCTGCAAGCATTTCCTTGATGCCCGTCTCCCTGTGGTTTAGAACCTTCAGCAGGAAACCAAGCTCTGGATCTAACCTGGCAAAATCACATCTGTTATGGAGATTGGAGGAAAGATGCCTATCATCTCTTCTTATGCCCCAGCTGACGTGCCTGTTTCTGCTATATTTTTCATAATGTTGATAACGTACTCCGGCGGAACAGCATGCTTCCCAGTCACGAATTTGATCACTTCTTTGTCATCCTTGGCAAACGCCATTGCCGTTTCAACTGATTCTATGACTTTCGTTTTCTTTGTATACTCTTCCATCGCCTTGCACATATCCGTTTTTCCTCCTTCATCGATTACGATCTTAAAACCAAGTTTTGCAATATCGTTCGCCAACACTGCCGTTTCACCATCAACACTTCGATATTGAGGGTCTGCAAGCATTTCTACGACACCCTTCTCCCCGTGGTTCAGGACTTTCAGCAGGAAACCAAGATCCGGTTCAAACTTGGCAAAATCCCCATTCTTTAATTCCTTCGGTACAATCAGATTCAGTTTGTAGTCCGGTACAAAAGCCTTCAGCCGCTCATCCGGAAAATAAAGCATTTCGTGTAAATGCCTTGGTCCGTCCCACTCTTGTGTGCCTAAATACACCATCAAGGTAATAACAGGTTTCAGCTTGTCGCCTTTTTTTAATCCCGACAGAAACTCTGCATGAGTCAGTTTAATTTTTACGCCGTCCGGTTCAAATGCAATTTCTGCATTATCGTTTTTCCCGCGGTACTTCCTCGTAATCTGCTTTATCTGATCGGCATAGTTAATGCCATCATAAACCATGTCTTTTACAGGGCCTGCGTAGTGAATCTCGGACTGATACTCCTCTCCGAGCAACACATACACTGCACGTTCATCCTCCAATATTTCCCACGCATCGAAGGCATCCCTGAATTTTTGTACAGGAACTTCCACTCCATTGCTGTCTATGATTGTAACCTCTGTTGTATCAACCGGTTTAAGATTCTCCGGCTTGATTACCTGTTTTCCGTCGTAAATCAGAAAGTTGAACATCGAAGCAAAACGTTCTGGTTTTTTCATGTACTCTTTCGTTTTTGCATCCATTTTTCCCATTTCCATTTTACCTCCTTTCAAAGATCCTTGCAATACAAGCGAATACGCCTTATCTAATTAACATCAGTTTAGTCAATTCAGACCTTGAAGTCAAGTCCTATCACCGCAGCACAGTTCTCCCAACCAACCATACTCCCGTTTTTACTCTTGCTTCGACCGGATTCCCTTCTTCATTTCCTTATTATAAAAGGAGAACCTGCCTGTTCGCAGGTTCTCCTTTTTTGGATAAGGGAAGCCTGTCCACCGGTGTTCCCCATTCAGTCTTTATGGTTTGGCAGCTCCTTTTTTACGGAACATGAACTTTCTTGCCAGATCAATGCCGATTTTGTAAGGCAACGGCCGGAGCGCCCGGTCTGCCTCCTTCAGCTTTTCCCGGATCGGGATTGACTGCGGACAGTGCATCTCGCATTTTCCGCACCCGATGCAGCTGGTGGCAAAAGGCGGCTTTTCTGCCAGTCCCACGGTCTGTGCAAACTGGAACCGTCCTTCTTTCTTTCCCTCTGTGTACATCAGGTTATAACATCTGAATATTCCGGGAATATCCACCCCCTGCGGGCAGGGCATGCAGTACCTGCATCCGGTACATCCGACCTTCTCCCCTGACCGAATTGCCGCAACCACTTTCTCAATGGTTTTGAAATCCGCGGGGGTCAGTTCCCCCGCGCGGGCATTATCTGCCGTCCGGACGTTCTCCCGGACCATGTCAAGGGAATTCATCCCGGAGAGCACCACCGTTACGCCGCTCTGATTGTACAGCCAGCGGAAAGCCCACTCTGCCGGCGTCCAGTCTCTTCCGCTTTCCTTAAATGCCGTTCTGGCCTCCGCAGGCAGCATATTGACCAATTTTCCGCCCCGCAGCGGTTCCATAATGATCACCGGAATATTCCGTTCCTCTGCCGCCTTCAGGCCCTTTACGCCGGCCTGGCTGGTTTCATCCAGATAGTTGTACTGGATCTGGCAGAAATTCCAGTCGTAATTCTCCAGGATCCGTAGGAAATTATCCGAATTTCCATGATAGGAAAAACCGATGTTCCGGATCTGACCGGATGCCTTTTTTTCCTGAATCCACTCCAGCATTCCGATTGTTTTAAGCCGTTCCCACTGGGCACAGTCGGTGAGGTGATGGATCAGGAAGAAATCCACATAATCCGTCTGCAGACGTTTCAGCTGCTCCTCAAAAATCCGGTCAATGGCAGCACGGTTGCCGATCAGAAAATGCGGAATCTTGGTGGCCACATACACCTTGTCCCGAATCTGATTTCTGGCCAGCACGGTTCCCAGCAGTGCCTCACTGCCCGGGTAAATATACGCCGTATCATAATAGTTGACGCCCGCCTCATAGGCCGCCATGATCTCTTTTTCCGCCTTTTCAATATCAAGCGATGATCCTTTTTTGGTAAAGCGCATGCATCCGAAGCCAAGCACGGAGAGCGCGTTCCCGCTCTGATCCTTTCTGTACTGCATTCCAATCCCCCTGTTATTGTACTGCTTTTGCCTTGGTTTTACGCAAATATAACACAAAACAGGTACGTTGGCAAGTGACAGGTTTCTTTGGTCAACGGGCAGGTCGTGAACATGGCGCAAGATTGCCGGATTCTGTATCGGCAGTGCCCGATTTGCTCTTTCCTCAATTTCATTTTCCCGGTTGGGCCGTTTTTCAGGTCTTGTCCCGGAACCGACCTGAGCCTGATTCCATCCTTTGCCGCACGGTCCGTGAATTCTGACAGCTGGTCCCGGATTCTGTTCCCGGACACTTTAGAATCCGGAGATTTTCAGAAAGTCACATGAATCCGTATTTTCCAGTTCATTTTGTGTTTTTCATGGTGTATAATGTCTCCGTTTGTGTCGCGGCATCCGGTTAAAACCGGATGTCCCTATTCAGAATCAGGAAAGAAGGGGTATTCAGATGAATCACTCGGATTCACCCGTCTCTATATTTGTCACCGATTTTGCCGCCGCAGAACAGGCCGTACGCAGAAAATATGAACGGCTGACGAAAGAACTGATTAAGCGCAAATTGACCATAACCACCATGGAAAGCTGCACAGCCGGACAGATTGCCTCCCTGATCACCGATACAGAGGGCTCATCCGCTGTCCTGCCTGGCGCTTTTGTGACCTATTCCAACCAGGCGAAAATCAGGCAGGGGGTTCCTGCCGATACCATTGAAACATACGGCGTCTATTCTATGGAAACCGCACACGCCATGGCACTGGCCTGCCGTCAGGCCTATCAGACAAAAATCGGCATTGGCATTACCGGCAGTTTCGGAAACGTCGATCCCAATAACCCTGACAGCATTCCCGGCGAGGTCTTTTTTGCCATTCACACGGAAAAAGACATGCGGGGCGAACACTGCACCATTCCCGTGCAGCCCTCCCGGCTGGCATATAAGCTGTATATCGCCGATATCATTGCCGACCATCTGTTTCAGATGCTCTGAATGGCCCGGGTCCCGCGGAACCGTCAGCTTTCGATCTTATTTTTTTCCGGTCGGGACCGTGCGGATCTACAAATGTAACTCTACAATAGGAATGGAAAAATAGTATGCATCCAGCAATCGCAGTCCCAATTTATGCCGGTCTCACCATTATCAATGGCGCGATGACCGAATTCTGTATCAGACACTGGCCTTTCACGGCAAACGCAGCCAGAAAAATACGGCCATTCTGGCTGATTCCGCATCTGCTCATCTCTCTGGCCCCTGTTGCCGGTACATTTCTTGAGAACAGTCATATGCGCTTTGCCCTGATGGGCGTCGGCAATATCTACCTGGGCTATTTCCTGTATTACGGCGTCACACTGGCCCTGCTGATGCTGTTTGCCGGCCTTGCCACGCTGATCACCTCGAGACGTTTTTCATCGCTTTACGGCATTATTCTCTGTCTGTCCCTGATCTGCGGATTCACGACAGCTACCTACGGTATGTTTCATGCACAGGAAATCCAGGTACGCCGTTATGACATTGCGGTTGACAAGCCCGGAAAAGACATGACCGTGGTCTTTGTCGCCGACCTTCATCTGAGTGTCAACTCAGAACTGTCCACAACGGTAAAAATGGTCGATCTGATCAACCGGGAAAACCCGGATCTGGTCCTCGTGGGCGGCGACATTTTCACCAGCAGCTATGAGGCTCTTTTCGATCCCCAGTACTATTCCTCCGCCCTTTCCAACATTCGCTCACGTCTTGGCGTTTACGGGGTTTACGGAAATCACGATGTGGATGAGCCGCTGCTGGGTGGATTCCCCATGGCCCCCCTCAGCGAGGCTTTCCGCACCCCGAGAATGGAACAGTTTATGAAAGATTCCGGTTTTACCATGCTCAGTGATGAAACCGTCCTGATTGACGGCTTTCTGCAGCTTATTGGCCGGGTAGATGGGGAGAAAGCCGGTGACGGGACCAATAACCGCATGAGTGCCGCGGAGCTGCTTAAGGGAATTGACCGGGCAAAGCCTGTTCTGGTCCTTGAACACGAGCCCCGGGAATACCACGAGTTAAAAGAGGCCGGAGCGGATATGGTTCTCAGCGGGCATACGCACAACGGACAGTTCTTCCCCGGAAACCTCATTGTCCCCCTGTTCAATGAAAACGGCTGGGGGTATAAAGTGGTAGACGGTCTGCAGACACTGGTTACCGCCGGAATCGGCTATTACGGACCGCCCATACGGGTCGGAACGGACAGCGAAATATCTGTCATCCGTCTCACGTTTCAGCAGGAGTCCGGGACATGATCTACAGAAAAGAAATTCGGGAAATCGCTCGCAGACAGGTCAAAAAGCATTACATGATGATGGTGCTGCTCTGTTCCATTATGATTTTTTTCGGAACGGAATACCGCACGATTCTCTCACGCACCCAGAATCTGTACGACGTTCTTGAGGGCCGCGGAACAGAGATTTCCGTCGACGGGGATCTGGGAATCGGCCGCAATACCCCCATCGGCAAAATGTATGATGACCTGATCCGGGATCGGGTCAGACAGGGCCTTGAGGAAAGTGCCCGCCGTCTAAAGCGTTTCCGGGAGGCCGCCAATCTGGATTCTGCCCTCGGACGGCAGAAAGGCATTCTGGCCGCCATTGTCAACAGCGTGGAATCCGGTCAGATCTACGTAACCCTGCAGCTCGCCCTGCACCAGCTGCTTCGCTCCGAACGTGTTGAAGCCGCCATTCTGATTCTTGCCGGATTCCTCATTAATGCCTCGATCTTCATCTTCCTTCGAAACGTATTTGGCGCCATTATACGCAGAGCCATCCTTGAGATGCGGACATACCGGATCTTTCCCTCCAGTCATCTGTTTTTCATTTATCAGGTCCATCGCTGGGGACGTGTCGCCCTGACCATGTTTACCTCCTATCTGTTTCAGTTCCTATGGTCACTGACTCTTGTCGGCGGCGTCATTAAACATTATTCCTACCTGATGGTTCCCTTTATTGCGGCGGAAAATCCGGATATTTCCCCCATGGATGCCATCCGCCTCTCCAGAAAAATGATGAACGGCCACAAATGGGACTGCTTCCTTCTGGACCTTTCCTTTGTCGGCTGGCATCTTCTCGGCATTCTGACGTTCGGTTTTTCAGACGTTTTCTGGGGCGTTCCCTATCATCTTTCCGCCATGGCCGAGGTCTATGTACGGCTCCGCGACAATGCCAAAAAGGAAAATCTTCCCGGAGCACAGGCACTCAATGATGATCTGCTTTACACCCCTGCCAGTCATGACGTCCTCAAACCGGTTTATCCGGAAATGATCCGTTACGGGAACTACCTTAACCAGGACCTGATTCCCCTTACGCCGGTTCAGTCTTTCTTCACCCGCCATTTCGGTATCTGGATCGGCTCCACGGAGGACAGGATCATTTACAGCCGTCAGACGGAACTGCGTACACATACACGCATCATCCGGCTGGAACTGAGCGGTGCGGCCTATCCGCAGCGCATGCATCCGCTGTTTAACCCCAGGACGTTCCACCTCACCCGCCGGGTCAGTTTTGAAATGCCTTACACCATCTGGTCGCTAATCACCATCTTCTTCTTTTTCTGCTTTATCGGCTGGCTCTGGGAGATCACCCATCACCTGATCACCTATGGTTATTTCGTCAACCGCGGTGCCCTTCACGGTCCCTGGCTCCCCATCTACGGAAGCGGGATTGTCATGATCCTCGTTCTGCTCTATCCGCTTCGCAAAAAGCCGGCTTTGGAGGCCCTGGGCATCATCCTCTTATGCGGATTTGTGGAATACATGACCTCCTATCTGCTGGAGCTGGAGTATGGAAAACGCTGGTGGGATTACACCGGATACTTTCTCAACCTCAACGGGCGCATCTGCGGCGAGGGTTTATTTGCCTTCTGCGTTGGCGGCATGATTGCCGTTTACCTTCTCGTTCCGCTTCTGGATGCCGTGATTATGCGGATTCCAAAGAAAATCCTGATCGCCCTGTCCCTGATCCTCACCCTCCTGTTTACCGCCGATATCATCTATTCACGTTACGTTCCGAATATCGGCGTCGGGATTACCGACGATCTGGAAACAGCCGCCCCCGAATCCGATGACACCGTGCTCCTCTCCCCCGAGGAAAAACAGCCGCTGAATGAAACAGGGAAGCTTCCCAATACCACTTCAGGTTTGAATCAATAGAACAACGTTTTTCCAAAACTTGCGGCTTGACTCCGGTCAAGCCGTTTGCTTTTCAATCAATCTGTTCATTGATCCGAATGAACCTGATACCTCTAGCACAGGGCGGATTTTAGCAGCCCCCTGTGGGCATTGTGCAGATAAAGAAATCCCTCCGCATCAGCATGGGAGGGAAATAAAATTTATTTGGCAGAAGATTTTTTTCTTTCGTCCTCTTCAACCGTATCAATGTAGTTCTGAGCATATGTGGGCGTAATCTCGTATTCCTCTGAGATGTATTTTCTGATTATCGCATTATCAGCACCCATCCTTTTGTAAGCACGTATGGCAGCATAGATCTTCATTGATCTCTCCTGTGCTTCACGTACATACCTTGGTTCATACGCTAACAGCATGATCTTTTCCACCTCCGCAAAATGCTCATCATGGTAATTGATTATTTGGCAGAAGATTTTTTTCTTTCGTCCTCTTCAACCGTATCAATGTAGTTCTGTGCATATGTGGGCGTAATCTCGTATTCCTCTGAGATGTATTTTCTGATTATCGCGTTATCGATACCCACCCTTTTGTAAGCACGTATGGCAGCATAGATGTTACTTGATCTCTCCTGTGCTTCACGTACATACCTTGATTCATAAGCTAACAGCATGATCTTTTCCATCTCCGCAAAATGCTCATCATGGTAATTGACTATTTGGCAGAAGATTTTTTTCTTTCGTCCTCTTCAACCGTATCAATGTAGTTCTGTGCATATGTGGGCGTAATCTCGTATTCCTCTGAGATGTATTTTCTGATTCTCGCATTATCAGCTCCCATCATTTTGCAAGCACGTATGGCAGCATAGATGTTACTTGATCTCTCCTGTGCTTCACGTACATACCTTGGTTCATAAGCTAACAGCATGATCTTTTCCACCTCCGCAAAATGCTCGTCAAGGTAATTGACTAAATAGCCCCTTTCTTTGCAAATTCTGACAGTTTCAGCAATGCCAAATGACTGATCAACCGGATAGAGCTTCCTCTGTTCATCGAATACCCGACAGAATCCGATGTACTCCTCAATAATGCCGCCTTTGTAATCTCCACATATTACCCGAGCCGTAAAATCCGGTTTTCCTTCCTTCCCGCCAAAGAATTCTTCCTTGAGGGAAAGCGTTTTCTTTTCAACCTTGTCGGTTCCGCTGTAAATGATAAAGGCTTCTACATCAGGCATTTCAATCTTTGTTTTGGAGTGCAAATCCAAGTGATGTATATGGATGTAGTAATTCATCTCATCAAAGTAATACTCAGGGAGGCGGAAAATCACATTGACACTCCATTCAGACTGTGCTTCAACGAGAACGATCAGCTTGTCCCTCGCTAAAATCCCCAAGTCATTGTAAGGATGAATCGCCAGAACATTCTTTATGGTAACCAGCTGCAGATCATCCAGAGTGATCTCGGAGTCATTTGGAAAAAGCTCCTTATAAATTTGAAGGTAGTATTCCGGTCTCGAAAACAAATCCAGAAACACAGAATTTTTTGCCTGACGGTTAACACGGTCTCTGGAGAAATAGTTAAGCTGGCTTTCCAGTTCCGCAATCTTCTCTTCTAATTCTTTGTAAGTAGGCTTCTCACCTGACATCCGCAACTACCTCCTTTCGCAGGCTTTGTAATGGGTTTGCATACCTCACCCGTCCTACTAATCATTCTAAGGCCGATCCTCTGAAATGTCAACAAAGCATTTCATTCCCCGTTCACAACACTACCTCTGAAAAGAGCACATGACAACAAAAAGAGGAGCCCTTTAAAAGGAAGCCCTGTCACAGCGTGACAGATGATTAACCCCGGAGCATAGGGCAGCATTTCATGCGAAAGACCAATACCGGAGTTCATGAGGAGACAGTAAGATTGAAAGATACAGATAAAAAGATCTGCTTTCGATCTCTCGCAGAAGATAACCCTGCAGATCCGGAAACCTTTCCGATCACCACAGGGTGAAAAAAGCCACTGACCAAAAGACAAGGGTAGGACGATACTGTCCCACCCTTGTCAAATAAAGTCACGTTCTGGCTCCGCTTATTAATTGAAAGTTCAACGAAGCCTGGTGATTTTATGACCGCACAACGTTCCTGCCTGCGTTCCTTTTTACAGAGCGCTGATGACTTTACCCTGATGTTCTTTCGGCCCGGCTGTGAATATTTCCATTCACGGGCAGATTTGCTCTCAGGTGTCAGCCGCGCCTGCCTGTTTCTGCCCAATAAACACCGGCTATTTACGTCCGGTTATGCAGCCGCTGCTTCCTCGTCACTATACTCCTTGACGATTTCATCATAGCTGTTAATAGCATCATCCAGGTGCTGCATCAGGTCGGTCTCCTTCATCCTGCCTTCCTGATCCTCCACGCCCTCAAAATGCAGCATGAAGCGGCTGGGAGGCGTCTCCAGCGAAAGCGGCGTTCTTTCCCGCAGCTGCCTAGTATTCTGGTACACCAGTTCAGCTGTCCAGTACGCCTCACCCTGGTCATTCAGCCACCGGGAAAAGACCAGTTTCACGCCAATGGGGGTATGCTGTTCAACCGAGTCCATGAGAAGATATTCCTGCACGTCCAGGGCAGCAAGCACACTGGCAAGATTGGAATCATGCCCGCAGAGAAAACTGAACTTCCGTCCCTCTGCCTTCATCTCCGAACGGATTTCCTCCAGCAGCGGATTGGCCGCGTTTTTCGCAATCAGAGGCGTCTCAAAAAGGATTTTCGTATAGGTATCCACAATGGTATGCAGCTTCTGCCAGTCCTCATAGGTCAGCTCATGTCCGAACGCTGCCGCCCGGTCATCCGCCATCTCATAATACTGGAAGGTCATGGCATCTGCCACGGATGTGGCGGTTTTGATCGGCCCGGAAAGGCTGGCTTCCTTGTCCATTTCAAAACGCACGGTTGTTTCATCCGTGAGGAGATTCCCATAGGTTCCCGCCTGATACGCCGCGCTCTCCTTCATATCGGTCACCTCCATCAGCAGGGAAATGGCCTCACGAAGATTGTTCTGAATCCCCTTCATTCCCGCGGCACCGCCCATGGCCTCAATCTGCTCCATGACCGCCTTTTCATAACTGTCCGAGAGGAATGTGAGCTTCGGGGTAAACACCGGGTCCATGGTATTGTAATCCGCATGGGTTTCAATTGGGATATTCGCTACCGGGAACATGCCCACCGAGAAATAGTGCGCCGTGGCAAAGGTTCTCTGCATGGCATTGGCATAGAAGCGCACCGTTCCCTCCTCAGGACGGACATTCTCCGGGAATACGCCCTCGCTTTCCAGCCACTTCCGGAAATACTGTCCCATCTGCGTTTCAAGAACCGCCCCGCGCATGGACAGTTCGCTGGGATTGCTGGTCCACTTAAACCAGGGATGTGGTGTAATATCCCCCAGAAGGGATCCGCTGCCGGAAAGCGGAGAACGAATGTTGTGACGGCTCAGGACCACAACCCGGTCCAGTTTCAGGTCCGCATTCCCGGTCTCTTTCTGAACGGCATTGAACTGCCCCAGTACACGAACACCCGGCATCATGCAGGCTTCAATCTGTTCCTCCCGGATGCCCTCCGCATTCTCTGCCTCAACGAGGAAATGGTAAAGGCCCAGTGCACTGCCATCCGGGCGGACATGCAGGGTCACGACGCCCAGTCCGGCCTCATTCAGTTTGACGATGAAGTCAGTCAGTTTTCCTCCGTCCCCATCCACGGCAAACACCGCACGGGTCGTTTTTTCTCCTTCTGCCGTTTTCGCGGACAGCACGTAGAACCTGGTATGATTGGCCTCGAGCTGCACATCCTGTGCCAGCACCTGCAGGTTATACAGGCGGGCTGCACCAGGGGCGGCAACGGCAGCGATCGATTTATCCCCGGTTCTGGCCACGTACTCCGCTGCCGCTGCCGTGCTGGACATCTCCACCACCTCTGCCTCCGGCAGATTTTTCTCTCTCCACTGCGCGCTCTGAATCAGGCCCTGAGAATGGGAACAGACGGTCCGGATATCCTCAAGTGTCGCGCCGGGAAGGGCCATCAGGGTCTGACTGATCGGCAGCACCACTTCCCCGACGATACAGACATTCTCCGCCCTGAGCAGCGCATCCACGTAATTCACGACGGCGCCGCCAATGGAGTTTTCCTGGGGAATCACCGCAAAATCGGCCTTCCCGGCGGCGACATCGGCAATCGTGTCGTTTACCGTTTCCCTGGCCTGAAAAGTGCCCTCATCCTGAAACCAGAAACGGGCCGCCTCCTCCGTATACGTTCCCTCCGGTCCGAGAAAACTGATCCGGTTCCCTTCGGCCATACAAAGGCCGGGCACCAGCAGCATCAGGACCAGCATCAACCCAATGATCTTGTTCATTCCTGTTTCTCCTCTTCGTTTCATTGAAAACAGCAAAACGCCCGGTTTCATCTTTTTTGCATCATCATGCGTATCCGCACCGGGGTTGCGCCGTTCCAGCCGAACATTTCACCGTCCGTCCGGTGTTTTTCCCCCTTTTGACGATTTGCAGCGTTTGCTGACATGTCTATCTTACCTGAACTCTGTCTCTTTGTCCATAGCACTTCGGTCTCTGCTCCCCTTTGCAGGCCTCAATGTTGGTCGTTTGCCTGAGCTACTTTTGGCTGCGGCCTGGATTTAAAGAACTGTCGCCGCGCGACAGAGCCGCTCCTGAGACAGCCGTATTGGGTTGACGCAAAAGGACAGCTCATTCTGCTCTGCTCCAAAAGCGTGCTCTTCAGCATTCGCCGTCAGGCCCTTTCCCGAAATGGGAGCCAGTTACAAAAGTTTGGTACTGGCTAGCAGGGAAATGGGATGAAAGACTTTTCTCCAGCAGACACCGGCATTACACATCTGTTTTCCTCACGTTTACGGATGCCGGCTTTATGGGACAGGCAATTGCCAGAGAATGATGCAGAAAATGGACAACGAACCGTTCCAATTCCCGCCTTCCCCTCGCATTCAGCCTTTCTCATCCTCCATATTCCAGCGAACCAGGTCCAGCAGAATCGGCTGCAGCTTTCTTGCCCGGTCTGTCAGATCATATTCCACCCTGACCGGCACCTCCAGATACTCTTTCCGGATGATCAGCTGATCCTGTTCCATCTCCCGAAGTGTCTGGGAAAGCATGGTATTGGAAATTCCCTTCACGTTATGCAGAAGTTCGTTATACCGGCTGGCACCATTGGCCGATAGCGAACACAGGATCCGCATTTTCCATTTCCCGCCAATGCTTTCAAGTGCCGCCTGCAGGGCACATTCTTCCTTGCACGGGCAATTCTGATGTTGAGACATTCCCTTCCTCCCTATTTAACTCAGTGTTGGTCTTTGGCCTGAGCTGCTTTGTCCTGGTCCTCCTATTTGGACCAAGCGCCTGATCTGTGCCTGCGCCTTTCCTGTATCTCCATTCAGGCCGACCCACTCCGCTTTTTCTTCCTTGCAACGGAAAAACTACGTTATTGACAGTACACGACTGTTCCTGTACAATCCTAGCAGATAAGAAATCCGTTGTAAAGACTGATTTCTGATTTACAATTCTGTACCATATGGAGGAACCCTTTATGGGAAAGAAACTTGTGGCTTATTTTTCCGTGAGCGGCGTGACAGCAAAAGTCGCCCGGGAAATTGCAGCTGTCGAAAAGGCGGACTGTTTTGAAATCCGTCCCGAAACACCCTATACCCGGGAAGATCTGGACTATACCAACAAACAGTCCCGCAGCACCCTTGAAATGACCAATCCGGACTGTCGTCCGCCCATTGCCGGAAAAGTGGAAAACATGGACGAATACGATGTCGTCTTTGTCGGTTTCCCTGTCTGGTGGGGACGGGAGCCCAGCGTCGTGGATACCTTCCTGACCAGCTATGATTTCAGCAAAAAGAAGATTATCCCGTTCTGCACCTCCGGCGGCAGCGGCATCGGCAAAACCGCCGAGCGGATCCGTTCCCTGACCGGCAGTGCCTGTGTGGATGAGGGCAAACGCCTTGGCGGTGAGATCTGCGAAGAGGACCTGAAACTCTGGACAGCCGGACTTGGCCTTTAACATTCAAACGAAACAGAAAAGAGGAATAGGTATGAAAACCATTACAAAAGAAATGACCATTCGTGAAGTTCTTGAAATCGACCCGACCACCGCTCCCATCATGACAGAGTATGGCATGCACTGCATGGGCTGCCCCTTCAGCCAGATGGAAAGCCTTGAGCAGGGCTGCGCCGCTCACGGCTCCGATGTCAATGAACTCGTGACCGCGCTGAACGAGTATATTGCCCGCAAAGCCTGATCTGTCTGCGAATTTCCGGCCCGGATATCTGTCCGTCTGCCGGCTTTGACGCTTTCAGATTCCCACTGTTCCGGAGCAATTCTCAACCGGCGCAGCCGGTTCAGGAAAAGGGAACAAGCGAACATATAGATACAGGTCATCATCTTCCAGAAAGTGGCCCTTTCGCGCAGCGACAGTTTGTCAAATCCAGGCCACTGACAAAGCACCTCAGGCAAATGAACAGCGTCGAGGCCTGCAAATGAGACAAAAAAGAACAACTACATTCAGCTTGTCCATTCTGTTCTCCCTTTCTTCCCGGGCGACCCTGCACCGTCATTCGTACCCCAATACCTTCAGCTGCCTTGTTGATCCGGCGGATACAGCATCTACATTTTGCCGGAATGCAGGAAGCAACAGATCGATTGTAACAGAATTCCGGCATCTCCTCAACCGTTGTTTCGTATGACAGCTGCCGTCCAGATGCAGCCGTTTCTATAGACAGAGAAGCACCGACAATTGTCGGTGCTTCATCCTTTGGCATTCGTTTTGGAGCTTTGTCCCGGCTTCAGCTCGGACACGGGAATCCGTTCCGGACATGCGCTGCGGACTCCTGTTCATCCGCCTTTATTCAGCCGGTTTCTCCGATGCATCGGCAGATGGCGCGCCTGCCGCTCCCCGCGGCGGATATTCCACCCGCTGTCCTTTTCATCGTAATTCCACTCTGTAATCACATTCCCGTGGTCACCCTATTCACGTTCTCTTGAGGCATATCCCTCTTTCCTGTCCGAGGCAGCCTTTCTCTGGCAAAGTACGACTCACGGATGATGTGGTTTTCGCAAACCGCCGCTCTGTAAACGTGGATTCCATCATAGTTTCAGCCAGATTGTTTTTTCTTAAGCAGCTGCAGTGCCCTTTCTCTGTATTCCCCATAACTGGCTTCAGAAAAAGTTGCCTTTTTCAGTGTTTCAAGTCCTGGAATTTTAGTAAGATTTTCATCTACATACCAGTAATCATAAAGCCATTCTGCCCCAAATCCATCAGAATCGGGTCCATTATATTCAATCAATTTACCGCTTACAAGAACCAGGCCCTGACATAATGTGTAAAGATAATACTCTGCGTGCTGATCAAACTCTGTGAATCCAAGAGCATAAAGAAGCCCTCCCCATACCGGACAGTTGTACCGGTCCTCTAATGTCACATAGTTCTCCGCCAAAATAGACGGCAGCCTCTCCCCGGGATGTTCTCTTTTCCACGTATCAATCCATTTCTCCGCTTCTTTATTTCCGTTGATCGCAGCGCGATATCTCCAGAAGTTTGATGCAAGACTGTAGAAATCTTTGAAAATCTTTGATAGTTTCTCCATTCTCAAAAAATAGTCTGCCATCTCACCCATCGCCTGTGCGTCACCTTTGGCGCACTTTTCGCTTAATCTTATAAACTCATTCTGATCTAAATGAAATCTGGGATAAGGCGTTTTAAGATTTGCCTGCAAAAATGTTTGACCCATATTTCCACTCTCCATGTCATATCACCATAGTCTCAGAAACGAGAGAACTTCTTACTGATCTTTACGCCTGCCTCTCATCAATCATATCGGTTCCTCATTACCTCAGAGCCTGTGCTGCCAAAATCAGTATCGACAGAATCCCGGAAAAGCTTAACCCCTCCAGGATGGAATAAAGATACGAACAGATTTTAGCAGAATCAAAGGTTTATGACAATGATAATTGCAATCGTAATATCGGGATAACGATGGCGGTGGCAGCAGCTGCCTCTATAGCAGAGAAGCACCGACAATTGTCGGTGCTTCATCTTTTGGCATTCGTTTTGGAGCAACGTTCCGCCTTCAGCTCGGACACGGAAATGCGTTCCGGATCTGTGCTGCGGGCTCCTGTTCATCCGCCCTTATTCAGCCGGTTTCTCCGATGCATCAGCAGATGGCGTGCCTGCCGCTCCCCGCGGCGGATATTCCACCTGCTGTCCCCTGGCATCGTAGTAAATATGCCCGATGACATTTCCGGCATCGTTGTACTCCACCGCGGAATAGATTCCCTCGATTAGGGCAAGGAGTCTGTGTTATATGCCGTCATTTTCTTCCCACTCAGCCCTCCGTAGCTTCATGCTGAGCTTTGTGGAAGTAGGGTCTTCCAATCCTCAGGAATGTATAGCCGATCGCGAACAGCAGTATAAGGCTGAGAATGCCGAAGCAGGCCTTCCCGGTCAGTCCGTAGAACAGCTCATACAGCGCGGGCCCCATAACGCAGGCGAACTTCCCGATAATATCCATAAAGCCGTAATACTCTCCGCTGCGCTCCGGGGGAATCAGCCGGCCGAAATAGCTGCGGCTCAGAGCCTGAATGCCACCCTGCACCGTTCCCACCAGAGTCGCCAATACCCAGAAGAGCATCTGACTGATGCCCACCGCCCTTTCCCGGGCAAGGCCCAGAGTGTCGTTGAAATCCACAATGAATCCCATCAAGAAGCCGATAACCGTTATAAGGGCATACAGCAGAACCGCGAAGGTAATAAGATTCAGAGCGCCCTTCTTCTTCGACAGATTTCCGAAAAGGATGCTGCAAGGCATGGCAATCAGCTGGGTAACCAGCAGAGCCAGAATCATTCCGATGCTTCCCAGCCCCAGGGTATCCCCATACTTTGTAGACATGTTAATAATGGTATCCACTCCGTCAATATAGAAGAAATAGCCCAGCAGGAAGAAAAGCACCGCTTTGTCCTTCACGATGCGTCCAAGCATGGCCCTGGTATTGTCCCACGCAGCCTTTCCCAGCTCCGCGGGCGGAGTCTCCACATAGCAGGTCTGGTGCACATTTTTCATAAACGGTATCGAGAAAACCAACCACCATACCGGCACTATCAAAACCGCGATGCGCATGCTGAGCTCGCTCTGATTCATCATCAGCATAATAGCGATGGAAATCAGGAAGGGAATCGTGGAGCCACCGATATATCCCATGGCGTAGCCCCATGCGCTGACCCTGTCCATGCGCTCCGGTGTGGTTACATCCGTAAGGAAGCTGTCGTAAAACAGGTTGCAGCCGGAGAAACCTATACGGCTGATAACCAGACCCATCAGCATCAGCTGCCAGCTCCCCACCAGCCCCATCACGGCAGTGAAAATAACGCCCAGGAACAGGAAAATAGTCCAGAGCTTTTTCTTCATGCCCTTGAAATCCGCAATCGAGCCCAGATACGGCGCCAGTGCCGCCACCAGCAGGTTCGCCAGGGATACGGCATAGCCGTAGAGAAGATCTCCCGTCGTTCCCTTTCCCGCAATCTGTGAATAAAGAATGGGAAAGATCGCGGCAGAAATATTTGTCGCGTAGACGGAATTGGCCCAGTCATAGAGAATCCAGGACCATTCCCTTATGTTAAAGCGTTTCTCCCTGGACACGAAAGCACTCCCCCTTATGTGTAACAGAAATCAGCTCTCCATTATTATTCCACTGGAAAGGTTTTTTGTCAAATAACAAGCATTCAAAAATAAAAGTGCAATTTGGCTCTTTCCTTCCGCATATTCTTTCTCACAGATCAGACGAAACCAAACTATATGAGTCTTGAAAGCAAAAAACCGCCGAACCTGACCGGGTTTAACCCCGGCAGATCCGACGGTTATCCATCACATATGCGGTGATCCGTTTCACACGGCCCGCAGCCGCAGGAGGCAAAAAACACACAGTCATCCCTTATACGGCGAAATCCGTCCGCCGTTTTTTATTCCCCGGAATGTGTACGGGCCGCTCATCGTCTGCTTTCTGTGTCACTGCTCTGCCAGTTCACACATTTGACACGCTGATGCCGGGCCTTTTCCTATCTCTTTCCGATTTTCCTGTCCTCTTCCGTCAGCACAGAGTGGGCTTTGAACTATCCGACAATCTCCTCCGCCGTCGTAAAGACCACGCCGACAACAGATTCAGCCGCCCCGTAATAAAGGGCGATCCGTCCCGTTTCGCCATCACAGAGAGCGGCACACGGGAAAAAGACAATTGGCACAAATCCCCGCTCCTCATACTCCGTCTCCGGCGTCAGCAGGAAATTGCTGCAGCGATACCGGACCAAAGTAAAGCGAAGCGGAATAGATGCGTTTTCTTTCCGCTTCAGCACAGCTCAGCAGACGTTTGATAAAGATTCTGTTTGAAATGCCGGCAAACGGGTTTGTGCGCTCATTGCGCATCAAAATAAAAAAACCGGTGAAACAAATACTTGTTTCACCGGCTTTTGTCCCGAACGCTGTTATTCCGCCGGTTTCTCTGCGGCCTTGTCAGACGGAGCTGTCTCCTGTGTGACTCTCGGCGGATATTCCACCTGCTCTCCCCTGGCATCGTAGTAAATATGCCCGATGACATTTCCGGCATCGTTGTACTGATACTCCACCGCGGAATAGATCCCCTCGATCAGGGCAAGATTTCCATGCTCGTCGAGGTACGTTTCCATAAAGACCTTGTTGCGGTCGTTATAGATCCGATCAATTCCCGCGTAGCCTTTTGTGAGTGTGGCCGGCTTCCGTTCGGTATTGAAGTACCGCTCAGACCGGACATTTCCCGACTCGTCATAGGTCATTTCACGGATCGCATACTGGCCATAGACCATCATCAGCTCTCCGTCTGCCCCCAGATACTCCTCATAGACAATCTGTCCCAGTTCGTTGTACCGGCGCTTCACCCCGGCGTACCCTTCCCTGCGCAGAATCAGGTTCCCGTTTTCATCGTAATAGCGTTCCTCTGAGACATTTCCAAAGTCATCATACACCCGCGTGCGGGCCGCGAATCCTTCCTGCAGGAGAATCGGATTTCCGTCCACACCAATGTATTCTTCCTTTGTCACCTGCTTTTTCTCATTCCAGGTTCTGCGCACCTCGGCATACCCTTCCTTGCGGGCAACGGGCTCCAGGTTTTCATTCAGGTATCGCTCAGCGCTGACATTTCCGGCCGCATCATATTCGCGTTCACGGGCGGAGTAGTTGTCCCGAAGGACCGCAGGCGTCCCGTCAGTGGTGTAATACATCTCCCGGATCACCTGACTGTTCCCGTTGTACTCTTTGCGAACCTCCGCATAACCGCCCCGGCAGATGGTTCTGTCGTCCTTTTCATCGTAATACCGTTCCGTAATCACGTTTCCATGATCATCATATTCCCGTTCTCTTGCCGCATATCCCTCCTGCATGTGCACCGGTGTTCCGTTTACACCATAGTAGGATTCACGGACGGCCTGGTTCCGGTCATTGTATTCTTTGTGAATCTCCGCATACCCCTCACGGCGCAGCACGGGCGCTCCCTGGGCATCGAAGTACCGTTCCAGAACCACATTCCCGCGGTCATCATATTCCCGTTCTTTTGAGGCATATCCTTCTTTTCCCTTCGTGGGCAGCCCTTCTCTGTCAAAGTACGCTTCCCGGATGACCTGCTTTTTGTCATTGTATGTTTTCCGGACCTCCGCATACCCTTCTTTGCGGGCCATGGGTTTTCCGGCTGCGTCCAGATAACACTCCCGGCTTACATTTCCGGCGGCATCATATTCACGCGTGCGGATATAGTATCCGCCCGACACCTCGAAAGGCTCCCCGTCTGTCCCGAAATACGCTTCCCGAATCACCTGTTTCCGTTCATTGTACGCTTTATGGATCTCCGCATAGCCCTCTTTCCGGCCCATGCGGTTTCCATCCGCATCCAGGTAGCACTCGCGGCTCACATTTCCGGCCTCGTCGTATTCCCGGGTCCGGCCATAGTACCCGTCCGGCATCCGGAAGGGCAGACCATCTGTCCCGAAGTACGATTCACGGATGACCTGCTTTTTGCCGTTGTATTCTTTCCGGATCTCCGCATATCCATCTTTCCGGGCCATTGGTGCGCCTTCTGCATTCAGATAACATTCACGGCTCACATTCCCCGCCTTGTCATATTCCCGGGTCCGGCCATAGTATCCGCCGGACACGGTGCAGGGTGAACCGTCTGTCCCGAAATACGCTTCGCGGATGACCTGCTTTTTGTCGTTGTATTCCTTCCGGATCTCCGCATACCCTTCCTTCCGGGCCATGGGGACCCCCTCTGCGTCAAAGAAGCATTCATGATTCACGTTTCCGGCCGCATCATACCCGCGGGTCCGGATATAATACCCCTCTGACCGGCAGAAAGGCTGCCCGTCTGTCCCAAAGTACGCCTCACGAACGACCTGCTTTTTGTCGTTGTATTCCTTCCGGACCTCCGCATACCCTTCTTTCCTCGCCATGGGCTTCTCATCTGCCCCCAGATAGCATTCGCGGCTCACATTCCCCGCCTCATCGTATTCCCGTGCCCGGGCATAATACCCGTCAGGAACCGGACAGGGCAGTCCGTCCGTTCCGAAATACGCTTCCAGAATCACCTGTTTCCGTTCATTGGTCACTTTCCGGATCTCGGCATACCCTTCCTTCCGGGCCATGGGCATGCCCTGTTCATCCAGATAGCACTCGCGGCTCACATTTCCTGCCTCATCATATTCGCGGGTTCGGCCATAGTACCCCTCAGACCGGCAATAGGGCTGTCCGTCCGTTCCGAAGTACGATTCACGGATCACCTGTCGGCGGTCATCGTATTCCTTGCGAATCTCCGCATATCCTTCCTTCCGGGCCATGGGGGCGCCATCTGCATCCAGGTAGCATTCCCGGGTCACGTTCCCGGCCGCGTCGTATTCCCGGGTCCGGGCACAGTATCCCTCCGAAATCAGATAGCCCTTTCCGTCCGTTCCAAAGTAGGACTCGCGGATGGCCTTTTTCTGCTCATTGTATTCTTTCCGGACCTCCGCATAGCCGTCTTTGCATGCCGCGGCTTGTCCGCTTGTATCCAGGTAGCATTCGCGACTCACGTTCCCGGCTGCATCATATTCCCGGATCCGGGCATGATAGCCCGACGTGCACCGAACCGGCTGTCCGTCCGTTCCAAAGTAGGATTCACGAATCACCTGATCCCTGTCGTCGTACTCCTTCCGGACCTCGGCATAGCCCTCTTTCCGGTTCATGAGATTCCCGGCGGCATCCAGATACCATTCCCGGCTCACGTTGCCCTCGGAAGTATATTCCCGGCCGCGTGCCTCGTAACCGTTTGTCATGCAGACCGGTTTTCCATCCGGTCCATAGTAACTCTCAAAGATGTTCTGCTTCCGGGTATTGTACACACGCCGGATCTCCGCGTATCCGTCTTTCCCCGGTACCGGCGATCCCTCGGTGTTCAGATACCGTTCCATGATGACATTGCCGGCCGCATCATATTCACGCTCACGGACGGCCACTCCGTCCCGGTTCAGAACCGGCTCATTTTCCGCATTCAGGTACGTTTCCGAGACATTCTGATTCCAGTTGTTGTAGTGTCGGCTGACCCGGGCATACCCTTCATTCCGGCTGCACAGTGCCCCATTGAGGTCCAGATACCGTTCTGACACGATATTTCCCCGGTTATCATATTCCCGTTCCAGTCCGGCATAACCGCCTGCCTGCACAACCGGCGTGCCGCTTTCATCCATGTACGTTTCCCGGATCATCCTGCCCCGTTCATTCCACTGGCGGATGACTGCGGCATATCCGGCCGATTTGCACACCGGTTTCCCGTCCGCACCAAAATAGGATTCACTGCTGATATTCCCGTACTTGTCATAGGTGCGCTTAAGGCTCGCATATCCGTCTCCCAGCATGACCGGATTCCCATTTGCATCCACATAGGATTCCTCCGTCATATGACGGGACGTGTCCCAGCTGCGCCTTACCTCGGCATAGCCTTTTTTCGCCGATACCCGGTTCATTTCCGTATCCAGATAGGTTTCGCTCAGGATATTCCCGGCCGCATCACAGGTCCGCTCAAAGGCCGCGTACCCCTCCGTGTGCAGCACCGGATTCCCATCCGCGTCATAGTACGCTTCCCTGCACAGATTTCCAAAGGTATCATAGGTCCGGCGAAGACTGGCGTATCCTTTTTCACAGGGCGTTCTGTGTCCCTGTGTGTCCACATAGATCTCCTCAGTGACACGGCCCAGATCATCATAATTCCGGAGCAATCCGGCATAGCCTTTCACGGTCTGTACCGGCTCATCCTTGTCATTCAGATACGATTCACCGCTCAGCTGGTTCCGCGGACTGTAACTGCGCACCAGTCCGGCGTAGCCATCCGGCAGCGTAACGGGCA
>DGWH01000003.1 GCA_002395225.1 Christensenella sp. UBA4263 | reverse complement strand
AAACCCGAGCTCTTTCAGGGCGCTCCTGACCGTTCCTGTCATTGCGGTATAGGCATTCATCAGTTCCTTCACTTTATTCTTTTTCTGTTCTGTTTGCCCTGTAATGCCCCCGTTGCTCCTGACCACATCACCAAGGACATCCGATCTCCTTGTCTGCGCTTCTGTCCTGTCGTGCAGTTCCCGGTCCAACACCTCTAGCACAATCTCTTTGATTTCACCCGGGAAGAATTCATCTTCAGAACCGAAATAAAGGAGGGGCATCTTGCTCGTCTCATGGACTTTTGCCAGCAGGCCTTCATTGATGGATTGCAAAGAGTCATTCTGCTTCGTCAGTGTTTCTATCTGCTGGCGCATCTGCTCCATCTCTTCATCCACTGACGCCACAAGTTCCAGCGCTTCTTCTGCCTCCTTTTTCATTTTCTCAGCCTTTTGGTCCGCATCTTCGACCTTAAGCTGGGCTTCATATTGGCTGATCTGGGCAGCCATTTCATAAAGCTTCATTGCCGCCTGAGATCTTGCAAGTTCCTCCCGTTTACTGCTGTACCTGTCACGGAGGAGGGCATTGCTAACGCCAGGCCATGTATAGAGCGCGTCTATCCTCTGAACGTTGCTGTACTGGATCACCCGGGATACCACTTTATCCGTCATTTTCTTCCCGCTGCCAGGGAAAATATGGTTCAATATCTTCTCATGCCCGACTGCCTGACTCGGGAAGTAGATTCCTATAGCGCCGTCGTATTCATTCTTTTTATTACATAGCCTATGAAGCGCGGAATCGCTCCATGAATGCTCTTGATAGAACACATGCGCCACGCCTTTCAGCCTCTTCGCGACTTCCCTGACATTGACCGGGATACGTTCGTCATGCATCTTCGAGACATATACGACCGGCAGGCTGTAATGAGCATCCCCGTTGATCACGTCCACGATGAGCGAGTAATTCTTCTCGTTTATTGCTACAGGTTTCCTGCCAATCGCTAGCCCGTTATCGTCCATTACATAACCGCCATCTATTAGTAAGGCTATGAAAGCAGGTGTAGAAAATGTCTTGTACTCAGTAAGTGCTTCCTCAAGATAACTCCGGTCAAGTCTCACAGACATTTTCATTTCATTGAAATTCATTACAAAATCGGTGTCCCACACCACACCATCATCCTGGATTTTCTCATACCTAATGGCAATGATGTTCTGGTTCCGGTATTCCTCTATCTGCATCCAGAGCTTCTCATTACCGAACTTAATATTCCTCTCACCGTTCCACTCTATGTCAGGAATGACATTCTCTTCATGCCTGCTGCCTTGGTTCCACCTAATTGCCAGTTCGATGAACCCATCCTTCGTCAAAGTATCATTGATGGGAAGCACCGTCGAAAATAGTAGCATTCACTTTTTCCTCCATATGGCTCAGCCTTTTATCCCCTGTATCACAACTGCTTGCCTCCGGGCACTGCGCGCAGCCCGTAAACAAGCGGCTAGACTCATTATAAACAGGAATGTGTACGTTTACCAGATTTAAAAACACAAAAAAGCGCCTATCCATTCAAGGAAAGAGCGCTGCATCCCATCACACATTATTTCTTTTACCCCAGTCACGAGTAGTAAAACAGTAGTTGCCGATTTTCGCCAAAGCCCCACACCAGCCGACACTACCACAGTTTACCGCAGTCTATGACCTATCCTGCTCTCCTGCCGTGGCAAACGAATAGTATTTTTATCATCGTCTTATATCTCCATATAAGTCTTGTATTTCTTCTCAAATGCCCAATATTGCAGGTTTTTCGGCATTTTCATGTTTCTGTGTTTCCGGGATATCTTCTCAAATCTTCCCGTATTTTCTCATGCTTTTCCCTGCAATATTGGTAAATCCGTTGGTAAATAATCGCTCCGTACCAACGTGGTGTTTTAGGCTTCCGCTACTCGAAGCAGCTCTGCCTGTGCGTCATCGAACTGCACATGGGTGTAAACATTCAGCGTCACGCTGATGTCCGAATGGCCCATGATATACTGCAATGTCTTTGGATTCATTCCGGATTTCGCCATATTGGAACAGAAGGTGTGTCTGCATACATGAGGGGTTACTTTCGGCATCTGGATGCGGTAGATCTTGTTGTACTTCTCGACAATGTGCTGCAGGTATTTCTCCCAATGAAGTGCGACCATCGGCCTGTCATTCTTGTCCAGAAACAGGAATCCGGCGTGTCCATCCACCATCGCCTCCACTTTCGGTGCCATACGGTTGGCGAGAATACGGCGGAAGCACGCCACCACTTCATCGCTCATCGGCACATAGCGGATGCCGCTTTCGGTCTTGGGTGCCTGGATCACATACTGCATCTGCGATGTTCTCTGCAGCTGGTGGTCAACCTTGATACGCTTCTGATCGAACTCGATGTCAGAAATGGTCAACCCACAAAACTCCGAGATTCGCAGCCCCGTGTTAAAGAGAATGAAGATCGCATCGTAGTATCGGCAGAAATGCTTATCTTCCTTGATGAATTTCAGAAGTTCACGCTCCTGCTTACGGGTAATTGCTTCTCTGGTGACAGAATCGTTCACGATCACGGATGCCAGTTCAAACCCAAATGGATTCTTGCGGATCAGGTCATCATCCACCGCCAGCTGAAAAGCCGGTCTCAGAACACCTCTGATGGAGTGAATGGAACTGTAACCCCTGCCGTCTACCTGCTGAAGCTTAATCAGCCATGCTTTTGCATCAGACAGGCGAACCTTGTCAATGCGCAGCTTTCCAAATGCTTCTTTGTTCAGGATATTGATCACAGTCTTATATCCTGCACGGGTGTTATGGCTCACTCCGGTTTTCAAAGACACATACTTTTCTACCAGTTCAACTACCGTATAATTACCGCCATTGGTAACGATGTGGTCAAACAGATCTGCCTGAATCTGTTTTTCCTTCTCTCTCAGCGAAAGCTCTCGCTTCTTGCCCTTGGGTGTCGGATCGTTCTTGTCCAAACGCCAACTGTATACATTCTTCTCCTTACCGTCCTCGTCAATATATCGGTAACGATACCTCCCATCTGTACGCTGGTATTCGCCTTCACGCAAAATCCGGTTTCGATTGTCTCGTCTTTTTTCGCTCATGGAATCTCTCCTTTCAAGAAAGGAGAGCCAGACTTGCGATAACACCATATCACAAATCTGGCTCTCCGTATAGTTGTGTCATGTGAAAACGTCAGTTCTGCCGTATTATTTTTTACACAGCGCTAGCCTGATCCAGATACCGCTCGAACTTCTCCCGCTTGATCAGCGCCCGATTTCCGTTCATAACATAGAAATCTTCATGTGGATTCTGGTCGATCAGCATCCGCAGTTTCCCTTCACCGATGTGATAGTAGCCAGCGGCTTCCTCAATGGTCAGCGTGTATCTGCGCCATACCGGAATGTCAAAATAGTTCTTCTCACTTGCATTGCTCTTGCTATTCGCCATAGGCATTTACCTCCATAAATCAATTCGTTGCGCAGGGACGGGTCGTTCCAAACCCTGCATTTTTCTGTGCTGCTTTCATTTCAATACCTCCTAAAGCCGGGCAAGGGGAACCGGAAACAGAAACCGGAAACTGACTTCTAAAAATCAGATTTCTCCTTGCGGCAGTTGTCTTAGCTATTTTGGTTTTTCTTGAATTTCTTTGTTGCTTTTGTTTCCAGAAAAGAAAAAGCCCTGCGGAACAAGACTTTTCCCGGAAACCGATATGGCAACGGATTGGATATGAAACAGGAAACCATGCTCCTTTCTCAAAACGGCAGTTCCATCTGATTGCATTCTTCCTCGGTCAGTTCACGAAAGCCATCCAAGGGGCTTGTCTCCGTTTCCGATGCTTCGTTTCCACGCATCCATCCCCTTTGCTTGCCGTACTTCTTATAGCTTCTGGGATTGGGATACGGTATCCAGCCTGTCACGGACTGGTTCATAATCTCGTTGATCTCCCGTATCTCCCACGATTTCGGCTCGTCAAATCGTCCCAGAGCTTCGTGATGGAGCAGTTTGGAACAGACCATATCTCCATCAAAATCGTCCAGAAATGCCTGTATCACGCCCACCTTGGTGTCCTCCGGCATGAACTGCTTTTGCAACAGAACCAGCTGTTCGTTCATCTCTTTTGACAGTTTCAGTTGTACCTTTCCTCGCCGGTAAAGGGTCATGGCTTCCGCCCACAGCTGATCCATATACTGCCGGGATGCCGCTTCATCTTCCAGAATGTGTACCTCTGCCTGTTCGGGATGTACCATGATGGGCAAAAATCGACGGTTTCCGCTTCGGTCAAGGGGCAGAAAGTCCAGCGCATTGGAAGTGCCGCCAAACACGCATTGCCGAAGCCTGTCCTCCGGTTCCGTTGCATAGGGAACCTTGTAGGTTTCCTTGGAGCGGCTCAGGAACGATTTAATATCCTCTATGCTCCGGGCATTGGCTGTGGCGATCATCTCTGACATCTCTATGATCCAGTGTCCCTGCATCTTGCGGAACACATTGTCGTCATCAATCTTCTTTAGGTCATCGGAGAACCATTCATCCTTGCAGGTGAGAAAGCGAAAGAAGGTAGATTTTCCCGCTCCCTGTCCGCCTACCAGACAGAGCATCAGTTCAAACTTGCAGCCCGGTCTGAATACCCGGTGAATGGCTCCCAACAGAAACAGCCGCATGACTTCGGTGCCATACGCACAGATTTCTGCACCCAGGAAGTGATGAAGTACATAGGGGATACGTTCTGTGCCATCCCATTCCAGACTGTTCAGATACTCCCGGATCGGGTGGTATTGATTCTGGTGCGCAACCACCGTCAGCGCCCTGCGGATGCGGTTTTCGTTGTTCAGCCCGTATCGTTTTTCCAGATACAGCATGAGGTAGTTGAAATCTGTGTCGCTCATGGCAGAGGTGGTGCGTTCCCACCACAGGGGCTTGCAGATGTCAATGCGCCCGGTGAGGATGTTATAGCCGATAGCTCCATGCAGTACCGGGTCGGACTGAAAGACTTGATATACATTCTGCATGGTGTTTTTTACCTGCCCTTTATCGTTCATCTCCAGAAGTTCCCTTACTTCCTCCGGGGTCTGGCAGAGCCGGTTCTCTGCAAGCATCTTCAAATTCTCTCTCAGCTCCGGCGCCAAGCTCTGATAATCGCCGTTCAAGTTTCATCACTTCCTTTCCGTAATCTTTGATAAGTGCCGCACGCTCCTCGATGGAATCGTACAGCAGCACATCCAGTAAATACTCGATGTGGTCTTTCTTTTGCAAAGCTTCCACAAACAATGGATGCCACGTTTCATCCTCCGGTTTCGGAACATACGCCCGTTCCCAATGCCGAAGCAGATGAAAATAATCTGATAATACCCGGAAGCATCTGGCTTCCAGTTCTCGGTACATTTGCTCCTCCGATTTCTCTCTGATAGTCTTTTTCACCGTTTCCTTTCTCTTCTGATGTGTGTAGGGAATTTGAAAGTCTGCAGCCAGTTTTTCGGCGGCGGACTTTGCATCTAACCCATATAGCTGCGCTGTAAAATCAATCACATCTCCATCGGCACCGCAGCCGAAGCAATGGAACCGCTTGTCCACTTTCATGCTGGGCGTCCGATCATTGTGAAAAGGGCAGTTGGCTTTTCCTGCCCGGTTGACATGAATGCCGTAGCTCTCTGCCGCCTGTCGGGTTGTGACGGTCTGTTTGACCGCTTCAAATACATTCATTGCGTCCTCCTTTCGGGGAACAACAAAGGCACCCGACATTTTCGTAGAGAAAACGGCAAGTGCCTGTTAGAGTTCCATATTCTGTTTTTTGTGCTGCGGAGATTTCTGCTCCGGCTGTTGTTTCTTCTGTTCCTGTTCGAACTTCAATCTTTCGGTAACGGAGTGCTTCGGTTCGGGCTTCTTCTCAACTGCCTGTTCCGGCGTGAGGGCTTTACCGACCCAGTAGCGAATATCTCTCATTGGCTGCAATTCCTCTTTGACGGCAGCAAGCTGTCCGGCAAGCTCGGCGTGGGTCGCTTTCAGACCGTCGTATTCTGTTTGCAGGGCATCCAGATTTACATTCAAATCAACACCATGCTTTTTCAGAGTGCGGTACGCCTTGTTGTAGGCAGTCAGCTCGTCCTTATGCTTTTCGGCAAAGGCAGCTTGTCTTGTTTTCCAACCGATTTTGATATATTTGTCATGGATTGCCTTGTGGGTCTGGCAGTCTGCCACGGCGTTCTGAATACCGGTAATGACTTTCATACGGGCAGATGCCTTCTTCATATCGACATTGATGGCTCTAGCTTTTTCGTTCACGCCTTTCAGGGCAGTGTCCAAATCTTCCAGAGTGAAAAGTTCATGCTCCTTCAAATAGACCACAGCCTTGGAGACAGCTTTCAGATCATCCGCTGCGCCTTTCTGCTGTCCGTATCTTGACCATTGGCTGCGTTCTGCCTTTCGCAGATTCATATAATCACGGAGCAGATTGGAAAGATCGGGCGAAGCATTTTTCTTTTCTGCTTCCATTTCCGCAAAGGCTTCTTTGGTAGCTTCCAGAATATCCGCAATCCAGTTTCGCAGATTTTTGATGGTACTACGGATAGCGTTCATCATGCGGTTAGCGGCTTTGATATCCCTGTTGAGATTGCCGATGTTGGTTTCAATGCCCTTGCGTTCCAGAGCAGACACGGCGGCTCCCATGTGTACTGTCGGGATCACATCAACGCCCTGCCGTTCATAGGAACGCATATCCACACGTTCGGCACTTCCGGAAAGCTCCAGATATTTATTCTGAATAACTTCCCATCCGTGTCTCCATTCTTCGGCGTGATACTGTTCGTTCCAGTCAACGGTATTTTCCTTGTGGCTTTTCCATCTGCCAGACGGTAAACGGATGCGTTCTCCATTCTCGTCAAGGTCATAAACTTTTCGGCTTTTGGGCAGCCACTTTCCATTTTCGTCAATAGCTCGCATGGTCAGCATGATGTGACAATGAGGATTGTGTCCGGGAGGATCTGGATCATGGATTGCAAAATCGCAGCACATTCCTTTGGACACAAAATGCTCCTTGCAGTATTCCTGCAGCATCTGCGGACACATTTCAAGAGGAACTTCTCTGGGCAGGGCGACGACAAATCGCCTTGCAAGCTGCGAGTTCCATTGCTTCTCCACCTCCTCAGCAGAGTTCCAGAGCGTTGCCCGGTCTGCATATTCGGGAGGGGCATTTGTCGGAAGCATGATTTCCGTGTAAACAACTTCCTGCTGTTTTCTTCGGTGATCTTTGGATTTCTGGTCGTACTCAGAAAACAATTTTTCTCCGGCTTGGTAGGCGGCTCCGGCAACGGCAGAGCTACCTTTACTTCTCTGAACTATACGTATTTCCAGATGGGGAACCGGCATTTCGGTCAAACCTCCTTTCGATGAAATATCAACTTGCTGCCCAGGGATGATTGCGCTTGCAATCGTTCCTTGGCGGCAAGTCCACAAAGGGGTAGCTGGCAAAGCCAGCGCAGGGGAAGTGTAGCTTCCTCTGGATGATTGGAGCAAAGGACTTTTGCAGAAATCATCAAACTCCCTGTAAGGGGCTTCCGGCAGGACGCAATCACCATCTTTAGGTGGTGTATAATTGCGCCCTATTCAAAAATAGGGTTTTAGCCCCCGTCCGGTTGCTCAGATTCCTTTCGGTTCTCAATCAGCATATTCAGCTTCTTTTGAACCGCTTCACCATGAAAGACGAAAGTCAAAA
This sequence comes from Christensenella sp. UBA4263, assembly GCA_002395225.1. Taxonomy (GTDB): domain Bacteria; phylum Bacillota; class Clostridia; order Christensenellales; family Aristaeellaceae; genus Ventricola. Next base: position 612 of record DGWH01000003.1, on the reverse strand, counting down.
GCTCCATCACATCATCATCGGTCAGAACCGTCGGCTCCCTCAGAAAAGTTTCCAACATACCGGCACGGGTACAGAGCCGATGGGTTCTTTCGCTCCGGGTCAACTGCTTCAACTCATGCTGTAATTGCTTCTCCCGGTGCTTGGCTGCGGTCAGCTTTTTCTCGGCTACATACTTCTGGTGCTTCAAATTTTCCAACTGTTCATTCGCCAATCGCATCACCCCCGTTTCACCCAAACAATGTCATAACCCAGAGCATCAGCCAACTCCACCGCTTCGCCGTAGCGCAGGCTCCCACGCTTCAACTTACCAGACAGATTTGGAACGCTGCTGCTCCATCCATACTCGTCTGCCAGATAATCCACCACCTCACTCATGGTCATACCGGCCCGGACAATGTAGGATTTGATCTCGTTTCGATACAATTCAGACTTTTTCTTCTTCAATTCACATTTCCTCCATTCTTTTTTGTTCGTGATATGGTATAAATTGTTTATTAAACAGCAAGTGCTGTACAGTGTTTCGTGAGAAAACAGAGAATCATCGTTTTGCTCAGAATTTTTGTAACGATATCCTGCACATAAGGGACAGTATCCATCTTCGCTGTTTAACTT
>DGWH01000116.1:2484-2663 GCA_002395225.1 Christensenella sp. UBA4263 | reverse complement strand
GGTCGTTCAATTTCCGTCCCCATTCTTCCGACTCTGTTTTACATAGCACAGCGATTGATCTGAACACCGTATCAACCGCTGTGTTTTTTGTTCCGGAATAATCCGGTGGAATCTATCAGAAATGGAGGATATCAGATGAACAACACAATTTTGATCGACGGAATCCACTACCATAAGGA
>DGWH01000116.1:1685-2409 GCA_002395225.1 Christensenella sp. UBA4263 | reverse complement strand
GGCCGGCAAGCTGCCGCCAGTGTTACTTCTGGAAGAACCGGAAGGGTGGCTGTACCCTTGGCAATTAAACTGCTACTATCTCAAGGTATACGGCACTGACATCCCACGGTCGGTCCGGGCTGCCGAGATCTCCGCTGAGGGGAAAAGCATCTTCGCCCATGACCCGAAGGGAAAGGTGGCCGAAGCCTATCAGACACTCACAAAGGAGGTGATGCACAATGCCGAGAAAAGGCGCAAACATCAGCTTGAGCAGCTACGATGATATCTTTGAGACTGATGAGAGCCGCGCCGAAAGCCAGCTGGAAAAAGTACAGAAGATCCCGATCAGTGAACTGGTTCCCTTTAAAAACCATCCATTCAAGGTGGTCAATGACGAAGCAATGTTACGAACGACTGAAAGTATCGCACAGTTTGGCGTCCTGACACCGTTGATCGCAAGACCGCTGGAAGATGGCGGCTATGAGATCATCTCCGGACATCGCAGAGCCCATGCCGCCGAGGCTGCAGGACTTACCGAGGTGCCGGTGATTGTCAGGGATATGGACGATGATGCCGCGACTGTGCTCATGGTCGATCAAAAGCAAATCTCCTTTAACCCAGCTGTCGAGCTTTCCTATCTGACTCCCGAGGAACAGCAGCATATCATTGAGGCCATGGATTTCACCCAGGCGGCCCCGTCCCTCTCCCAGGCACAGCGGCTGAAGAAGCTCAGCCAGGAAGGCGG
>DGWH01000116.1:0-1624 GCA_002395225.1 Christensenella sp. UBA4263 | reverse complement strand
GATGTACCCTGGAAGCCATGCAGGACATTCTTGGAGAAGTCAAAAAAGGAGACCTGGAACGGGTGGCCTTTAAGAGCGAACAGCTCCGGAAGTATTTTCCGAAGTCCTATACGCCGAAACAGATGTCCGATACGATCATCAAGCTCCTCGAACAGTGGCAGCGAAAGCGCCAGCGGGACCAGGAACGCTAAGCATCAATGTTTTATTGCCCGATATAAACCGGAAGCCTCCATAACAGATAAAGCGGAAGACTGATCTCATGCGTATCACCTTTCTGGTTGTCTCCTATGTTTTTGGCAGAGACTTTAAACGCCAGTTCCGGTTTATACTGCCTGCAGTACGTCGCAAGGCTTTTCGCTCTTGTGTTATCCGCCGATTTCACCTCCAGAGGCATGATCCGGTTCAGGCTGTCTTCCAGGAGAAAGTCAACCTCGGCACTGTTGCCGCTTCTCCAATAATAAGGCCTGATCCCAAGAGTGGTCAGTTCTGTCATACAGTAGTTCTCGGTGAAAGCACCTTTAAAAGATGCATATCCTTCCGGCTCAGTCAGAACAGTGCGGTATCCTACGCCTGCATTTCTGCGCAGGAGGCCAAGGTCCGCCCCATATGTCTTGAAAAAGGTTGCGTCAGAGCAGGAGGAAAGCGGGATCTGCGGAGCAGATACCATCTCCAGACGATATACCAGCCCGGCGTCCACAAGCCACTGAAGAGCGTCTTCCAGATCCCTTGCCCTTGTTCCCTCCCTCACGTGGGAGAAGACAAATTTATTGTTATCCTTTGCCAGCTGTTTGGGAACGGAATCCCAGATCCAACCGATGCGGACAATGTCTTTTGGCTCGGCATGGTGGGCAAAATCGTTATGCAGATCCCGGATGATACGGTCAAGTACCGTGTCAACCTGCGTCAGATCCTCGGTCTCAACATACGTTCTGACCGCTTCCGGCATGCCGCCGATGATGTAATACAATTTCAGGTAACGCAGCATGGGCTCGGCAATGTATGAAGGAATTTCCCTGAAAGGATCAAACTCCTGCAGCATCTCCAGATAGTTTCCCCCGCCAAGGGCCTGCGTAAACTCGTAAAAGTCAAGCGGATACAGCTTTAACTGCTCGTCTTTTCCGACCGGGAAAGAGACCTTTTTACGCTTCAGTTCCACGCCAAGAAGCGAGCCGGCACACAGAAGATACAGGTTCATGCCGCTTTCTTCAAAATATTTGATCGAGGTGACAGCTTCCGCACACTGTTGGATCTCGTCGAAAACGATCAGTGTATGTTCCGGGTCGATTGGTTTTCCCTCCCGGAACATGCCCAGTTCCCTTAAGATCCTCACCGGATCCAGATTATACTTGAAAATGTCCGCAATCGCGGGTTCCTTTTCAAAATTGAAGATCAGAGTCTTTTCAAAATAGCGGTTTCCGAACTCGGTCATCAGCCAGGTCTTTCCACACTGTCTGCAGCCGGTGACGAACAACGGTTTGCGATTAGCTTTTTCTTTCCATGCCACAAGGGCTTTCATTGCGGATCGTTCCATGTTTATACTCCAGTTGGTTCATGGCAGAAGCCATAATTGGTTATTATTCGTATGGTTTTTGACCAATCGTGGCTTTTATACGTGCCTTTTGCA
>DGWH01000121.1 GCA_002395225.1 Christensenella sp. UBA4263 | reverse complement strand
CGCTGAAGAGGAAGAGAAGAAGGACGAGAACGGCGTAAACGAAGAAGGCGCTGAAGAGAAAGAGAAGAAGGACGAGAACGGCGTAAACGAAGAAGGCGCTGAAGACGAAGAGGACGATGAAGACCTGATTGATGTCAAGATTGCCGAGGGCGGAGAAGCGTTTGAGATTGTAGATGATGAAATCGTAACCGATGGAAACGTCGAAAATCCGGATGAGACGGCGGATCCTGAAAACAAGGAAGAAGCTGCTCCGACCGAGTCCCCCGCAGCTGAACCGACCGAGTCTCCGGCACCTGTTCCGAGCGAATCCCCCACGGCTGATCCGTCTGCAACACCGACACCAGCTCCGAGCGAAACACCTGCAGCTGAGCTGACACTCGAAGAAAAAGTTGAGCTGCCCGAAAATGCAGAACTCATTGCTCAGCTTGTGGATGAAATGAACAGCGAGAGAAGCGTGGATGTATATGCCTCAGTAAGCGATACGCTTGATTTCGGCGACTCGATCACGCTGTATGCAAGACTTAACGGATATGAGAATGTTGAGTATGATATTCAGTGGCAGACGAATTCCGGAAGCGGCTGGGAAGATATCCCCGGTGCAAACGGAACCAGCTATACCTTTACATTCTCTGAGTCCAATTATGCCAATGACTGGCGTGTTGTGACGCATGTCCATGAGATCACCATTCCTGATGAGGTTGTGGAACAAAAACTTGGCGAGTAAACGGCGCGAAAAAATCAAGACATTGACTAAGAGGAAAGGAAAATCAATATGATCAAAAGATGGCTGACGCTGTTGCTCGCGGTCATGTTCGTGTTTGTATATGCAGGCAGTGCGTTTGCATTGACTGTCAGTTCAAATTCAACAACATTCAGCGGCAAAATCAATTTTATGAACAGAGTGAATACGTACTCTGTTACCTATCATGCCAACGGCGGCGGTGAACCTGCACCCATTGATGCAAACCACTATGGGATTAATGCCTCTTTTATTGCAAAAGGTCAGGGAAGCATGACCCCGCCTGCCGGAACGAACTTCTCCGGGTGGTCAACAGATTCCAATGCAAAAACTGCCAGCATTATTCCCGGACAGGAAGTTAAAACCGATGGGAAAGATATCGATCTGTATGCAGTGTGGACGGCGGCAGAACCTGTAACGATTACATATCATTTTAAGGATGTCAATGGAGTAGTAGCCTCTCCTGTCAAGAAATCCTATGTAAAGGATGAAGCGATTGAACTGCCCACGCTGACCTCTTTAGGTTTTGCCGTAACTCCGGGGAATGGTGCAAAAGCATGGTATTCGGACAGTGCAATGTCTGTACTTGTCGGAAATCCCGGACAGCCGGATATCGTGACGGCAAATAAAGAGTATTATGCAGAAGAAGTCCCGGCCGGCGGAGAGGCCGAATACAGTGCGGTTATCATATGGGAGGATGCGGCGGACTATCAGGAAATGAGACCGTCTATTTCTACCCTGATGAATCGGCTGGCGCTGACGCCTGCCGCACCTGATACGGCTGTAGTCAGCGGATCCAGCGTAGATGGAAACACCTGGAAACTGATATGGTCCGGACTTAAAGCCGGCGAAGCTTACAAACTGGTACCGCCTGAGGTTGAAGGGTACGGTATAAAGGAAGCGTCGTCCGGAACAACTTCGGGTTCAATTACATATAAACGTGAAGTTGGCGAAGCAATCATGACGATGTGGATCACCAACAAGAAGTGGGACAAGTACGGTGAACTCATCAAGTTCAAGGCAGGACAGACGGTAAGGTTCCGTATGGATATTACCAATGTCGGCAACGGACCGCTTCACCATGTGCAGCTGTATGAATGCCTGAAGGGCGCCAGGTTTAAAAAGGCCGACGGATATAAGGTCACCAGTGACGGATATGCGTATATTGGCGATCTGGGTGTTGGCGAGACGGTCAGCGTCTGGGCCACCTATCGGGTGACCAATTCGGATACCCGCAAGGAAAAGGTTGCCAATGTGGCCGGCGTCGATTTCATGCGTGAGGATAAGACCTGGGGCAGTGACGGAGATGCGGTCCGTATCCCGATCAACCGGAAGAGCTCAACCTCCTCTGCAACAGCCAAACCGACCGCAACGCCGATTCCGACGGCAACACCGGCTCCGGTGCAGGCGTATATGGTAGAGAAGCTGGTCAGCGATCTGGCGACCATCAGCCTGGCTTATCCGACGGCGACCATCGATGTGGTGGGAGCTCAGGAAATCCTGACGCCGGAGGAATATGCGGTATATCAGAAGCTGACGACGCAGGAAAAAGTCCTGACGGTTCTCAACAGCATCGGATTTGAGCGTCTGATTCCGGTCGAGCGTCTGCGGCTCAATCTGCAGGTTTCCGAGACCGCGCTGAACCTGATGAACAACATCTACGTTCGCAAACAGGGAATGACGGCCGAACAGAAAACGGCGCAGCAGGCCAAGGAAAATCTGTATTTCCCGAAGCAGAGCGTCACCAGCAACGGATTTACCCAGAACTATTTCGAAATGGCCCTTCGGATTACCAATAACGGCAAAGTGCGGACAGACCGTTACACGTTCCGTGAGGAACCGACGACGGGTCAGTGGACCTTTGTACGTGCGGTCAGCGAACAGTAAGGAATGACAAAAGCAAGCCCGGTACGGGCTTGCTTTTTCGTTACGATGGTTATGTATTCGGAAACACATCGGTGTACTGTCCCTGGGATGTAACGGGCTATGTGGCTGCACTTCTGAAAAACAGAAAGGCGAAAATGAAGAACTACTGGAAGAACACCAGCCATAACGGGATTCTTCTGACATTCGTTGAGCGAACAGATTTTGATGTGAGTGATAAATTTGTGCAGAAAAAATGGGAGGATGGAAGGTCAAAAGGGCATAGTTTCCCCAACCCATTTTGAAGCTAAATAAGCAATAATAAATAAGTATTATTTAGCATAAGGATACTAAGAGCAATGATGAAGTGGCGTGTCTATACGGCCTTGTAATCAGACCAGGGAATACGTGGATATGGCTTGTTGACAAAGTGCTTTTTATCGCCTACCCGAATATAAATCAGTTCCATTAGAGTGTGGCAATTTGGACAGGCGACTGGATCAGTATGAAATGTCCGATAGTGAGCACCACGCCAGTGAGAAAAGAGAATCCGTTTTGGGCGACTTTTCTGTTTGAAAAGAAGATGCAGATCAATAAAGTGCTTTGGCAGTATTTTAGAACCGGTAGAAGAATACACTCCAGCATAACGAATCATTTTAAACTGAGGGTCCGGAATATGTCGAATGAGACGCATAGCAAAACAAAGCATATGCAGAGTTTCAAACATTGGTTCGCCTGGTGCAAGCTCTTCATGCGGTTCATGTGGAGTATAGTGGAATGTTACCTTATGGGATTCTTCATCAAAATCGTCAATACGGGACATGGCGATGGGAGGACGGCCTAAATATCGACCAATGTACTTTATGGTTTTCTTAAGCGGGGAAGTTGCATCTTTATCAGAAATAGCCTTTTCAATTCTATCTACATGGACATGAAAACCGTCGGGATGATCCTTATAGATTTGAGATGACAGTTTGTGGAATTGCTTGTTTCCTTTAAAGCGTTTTCTGAGCAGGGAAATCAGTTTTTGCATGAAAACGATATGAAGATACTTGTAATCAATGTAGGTGAAATTATGCCAAAGCCCATTTCTGTCAGCGGCGCCTTGTGTACATAAAGTATGTACATGAGGGTTCCATTTCAGGTCTCTGCCGAATGTATGCATAACGAGTACGATTCCGGGAATGTATTCTTTGGAAGATAGTTTTTTGGCTTTTTTCTTTCCAGCTTTATTCTTTTTTCTTTTCTTCTTAACCCGTTTATACGTGGTGGAAGAATCGTAACCTTCGAGCCCGTACCTGAAATAACCAAGAATTGTGTCACGGGAAGCGTCAAATAGATCGTTTAGAGCAAGCCTATTAACCAGAAACCATCTTCTCAGGCGTTCGTCAATTGTAAATGTGATATGAAAATGGTTGACATCAAGAAGGTTATTAGATTCACTCACCAATCGCTGCATATTATACAGATTGCCACACGAAGGGCAGAAACGTGATTTGCAAGTAAAAGGAACGAACTTTGATGTTCCGCAGCAAGGACAGGCAAGGAAAGAGCCACCTTTTTCCGGATCACCACAAGATATCACTTTCTTTATCTCGTCAATACAAACTTGTCGTATGTTGAAAAAAGTCTGAAGGGCAATGAGAGAAGGCAGAACAGCCCGTAGAATTTTATAGAACAGATTTGATCTGCGCGAAGGTGGGATAAAGGAAGTTTGGTCCTGGGGTTTTGGTGGATTGTCGAAATCATACTGAGTAGTTATGCGATGACAGAGACAGGAAGGATCGCTGCACTTGGCATGATGCGGTGCTGGAACTTTGACAGGGGCCATATTATATACCGTCCTTCGCTATGAAATGTGATCTTATTTTGACATAGAGAAGGGAAAAGATCAAGTGACATAAATCTCAGAGTATTTATTATAAGGGAAGCTGCGAAAACGCTCCCCCCCCTCAAGATTGAGGGGGCAGGGGGTGTTGATGCCGCCCTAGGCGTTAAGTTCGAAACGCTCCTGAATGGCGGAACAATCCGGCAAAACCTCTCGGATGAGCTGACGGCTGATACTTTGCATGAGTCGGAGGAGAACCTGTGGAGCGTGCTGCTGATGACCGGGTACCTGACAAAAGCCGATCCTGAGGATGACGGAAATCCGGCTGAACTCAAAATTCCGAATACAGAGATTTCAAACATTTTTCAAAGTTTGTTGTGAGCTCACTCCCCTCAAGATTGAGGGGTTAGGGGGTGTTGATTGCGTTTACGTTTTGTTCTTGCCCTCCACCGTATTTTCTACTTCCAATGTACAGAAATCGACGGTACAGTGGGAGCCGGAAAGGGGGCGGCTGTTTATAGAAAATTCAAAGCCTGGAAACGCTGAAAACCTTGACTTTTCAAGGCTCAGGGCTTAAAATGGTACTTAAGATAGGTGAGGTATGCTCGCCCGTCGATGAGGGCTTCTGAAAGGGGGCGGTAAAATGGCTACTAGACAGACTCTAATTGCCGAGCTGATCGATCAAGTGAATCTTGAAGCAAGATATGATAGCGAAGCAAAGCGACTGGTTTCCTTGTCCGTTATCCTGGCATGGATTTTGAAATCCTGTGTGGAGGAGTTCAGGCAGTTTGACATCAACTTCATTATGAAGAACTGCTTTATTGGTGTCCCGGAAATCTCTGAACATGCTGTGCATATGGATATGCCAGACAGACCAGCGAAGACTCAATATGTTCAAACGATGAACTCTGAGTCAAATAGCATCACAGAGCATACGGTTCACTATGACATTCGCTTCCGCGCAAAGGTGCCAGGAACAAATAGCGATGTAGTTGAACTCATTATCAATGTGGAAATCCAGGGTGATGCATCCACGCTTAGATATGTAATTCGCAGGGGGTTTTACTATTGCTCAAGAATGGTTTCAGAGCAGTTTGGCGTGGATTTCACTGATGAGCATTATGAGAACATTAAGAAAGTAGTCTCGATTTGGATTTGCCCTTCGACCGCTGAATACAAGAGAGACTCTATTATCGAGGTTCATAGCGAAGGAAATTGTCTGTATGGGGACTTGGATATAAACGAGGATGACGTAAATCTCTTTCAGGTTGTAGTGCTAAACCTGAACGATGAATTGGAAGAGAGTGAAGAAAAAATCATCCGACTGTTAAGTGTGTTGCTCTCGGACAAGGATACTCCAGAACAAAGAAAGAAAATTTTGCAGGATGAGTTCGGGATTGAAATGACCGAGGAGTTTGAAAGGAGGTTCGATACTGTGTGTAACTTAAGCGAGGCTGTAAAGCAAAAGCAACAGAGAGAACTTGCCGAAGAGATGTTGAAGGATGGAGAGAAATTTGAGAAGATCAAAAAGTACACCCATCTTTCGGATGAACTTCTTAAGAAAATTGCTTCGGCGCTCGGCGTTGCAATAGTTCTGTGATTCGGAGACTGCTTGTAAGTGTATGCCCTCCAATCCCCATCCCACCAGCGGGGTGGCGGTGCGGAGGGCATTTTCGTTTTATGGAGGCCGCCATGACCTACATCCATTATGGCTTGGATCATTTCGACCCTGCCCTGTTCGTCCCTGTGCGCAACGGGGGCTTAGAGTACGGTTTCCGACCCAAGCCAGCCGACGGTACGGGGCTGTGAGCAAGCAGAGAGGGAGATCCGAACGGCTGGGAAGCCTGGTGCCGGGGAGCAAGGTTTAATCTTGATGCGCTCAGTCACTCCTTCCGCTTCACGATGCAAGGGGCGAAGATACTGTTACTGGAGAACCCGGAGCAGCTTATCGCTCTCCCGAAGCTCCATACGTGGGAGCCAAAGAAGCTCCTGTGGTCGAATAGCATCAAGCCTGGGGAGATACCCACAAAGGAGCAGCTGGAGCAGCTCTATATGCCGAACTGGTGCTACCTGGACTTTGAGAAGCTGGCTGAGGACTATGACGCGATTGAGCTTCAAAACCACTGGTTCTTCAACAGCAGTCTCGTTACCTGGTGGATAATACGACGAAATCGACACCCGTTCCAATGATTTTCGACACTCATTCCAAAAATTTCCGACACCTGTTCCTGGGGATAAAGTGCGGAGGGTTTCTTTGTTTATGGGGGAGGACCGTGTGTCCCTGAACCCCATCCAGGGCATAGTCCTCATCTGCTTTGGCAGGGATGCGGCATTTGCCGGGAAAAGATCAGCCGGACATATTCCCGGAGCCGATTTAACGCTTGTTGAAAAGCGGAGGAGATGAAATCGTGCTTGCACGATGAGAAAAATAATGCTATCCTTTTGCTGTTTTCGAGTTGAGACCGTGTAAATCCTGAACAGATAAAGCAGGCAGGGACAAGGCATCCTGCCGGAAGGGATAAAGTATGATTGTCATTTTAAAGGCGCATGCGGAGCAAAACAAAATAGAGGCATTAACGGAGCAAATCCGTCAGCAGGGCGTATCCATTCATTACAGTCAGGGCCAGACGGAGACGATTATCGGCCTGGTGGGGGATACGACCCATGTGGATGAGGACTGGCTCCGTGCAAATGAAATCGTCGCGGATGTCCGAAGGGTTTCAGAGCCCTATAAACTGGTCAACCGCCGTTTTCATCCGGAGGATACGCATATCACGGTGGCCGGCAGGACCATTGGGGAGGGCTCGTTTTCGGTCATCGCCGGGCCGTGTTCGGTAGAGACGGAGGAACAGATTATCAGTGTGGCCAGATCTGTGAAAGCCAGCGGTGCGGCTTTTCTGAGGGGCGGAGCGTTCAAGCCCAGAACCTCACCCTATTCCTTTCAGGGACTGGAAGGAGAAGGGCTGCGCCTGCTGAAAATCGCCCGCAAAGTAACCGGCCTGCCGATCGTGACGGAAATCATGAGTGAAAACCAGCTGGATGATTTTGCGGATGTCGACGTGATTCAGGTGGGCGCCAGAAACATGCAGAATTTCCGGCTGCTCAAGGAGCTGGGGCACAGCCGGAAGCCGATTCTGCTGAAGCGCGGCCTGTCCTCGACCATGGAAGAACTGTTCATGAGTGCGGAATACATCATGGCTGGGGGAAATGATAATGTGATTCTTTGCGAACGCGGGATTCGTACCTTTGAAAAGATGATCCGGAACAATCTGGATATTTCAGCGGTGCCGATCATCAAGGCCAAGTCGCATCTGCCGGTGATCATTGACCCGTCTCACGCCGCCGGGATTGCCTGGATGGTGGAGCCCCTGGCCAGGACGGCCGTGGCCGCAGGCGCGGACGGACTGATGATTGAGGTGCACAACGATCCCTCAAAGGCCCTGTGTGATGGTGCCCAGTCGCTGAACCCGCAGCAGTTTGATCACCTGATGGGGGATATCCGCAGACGGGTGGCCTTTGAAGAAAAGACGCTTGAAGGACAGTGAGACCGGTGAGAAAAGTGATCAAGGGGTTTCTGGGCCTGGCGGCGGTGGGAATCGCGGCCGTCCTTTTCCTGATCGGCTTTGTCTGGTTCAAGGAAAAAACGCTGCCCGAACAGCGCCCCTCAGAGGTCATCATCGTGCTGGGCGCGCAGGTCAGAGCAGACGGGACGCCCTCTGTGGCCCTTGAACGCCGGATGACGGCGGCCCTTGAGGTTTACCGGGAGAAGCCGCAGATCATCATCTGCTGCGGCGCAAAAGGGGAAAACGAACCGGAGGCGGAGGGGGCGGTCATGCGCCGGTGGATGATTGCCCATGGTGTCCGGGAAGAGGATGTTATTGCGGAGACGGAATCATTCAACACCCGGCAGAACCTGCTCAATGCCAAAGCCCTGATGGCCCGGCGCGGACTTGAGGAGGCACTGGTGATTACCAGTGATTATCATGTGGCCAGAGCACTGGCCCTGTGCAGTGATGCGGGCATTCAGGCAACCGGAAAAGGGAGTCCGTCCAAGCCGGAGTACTTTATCAAGAACCATATCCGGGAGGGCCTGAGCTGGATCAAATACATGCTGGAGCGCGGCAAATGAATATAGAACGACTGAAAAAGGGACTCGCGGGTCTGCAGCTGCCCTGCAGTGAGCAGATCTGTTCACGCTTTGAGCGGTTTCATGATATTCTGGATGAATATAACCGGCAGATGGACCTGACGGCGGTTCTTGATGAGGATGAACGGGTGGACCGGCACGATCTGGACAGCGTCTCGGTGCTGGCCTATACGGCGTTCCCCGAAGGGGCCCGGGTCATTGATGTGGGAACGGGGGCCGGGTTTCCCGGTATTCCGCTGCTGATCCTCCGGCCGGATCTGCAGCTGACGCTGCTGGATGCGCAGCAGAAACGGTGTGTGTTTCTGCAGGAGGCCCTGAAGCGGCTGGACCTGAAGGCCCGCGTGATTCATGGCCGCGCGGAGGATGCCGGACGCGATCCCGGCATGCGGGAAACGTATGAGGTGGTCATCTCTAGGGCCGTGGCATCCATGGGCATTTTGCAGGAACTGATGATTCCGCTGGCCAGGGTCGGGGGAAAAAGCATCGCCTGGAAAGGACCAAAGGGCCTCGAGGAACTGGAAAGTGCCAGACGCGCGGCATTTGTGCTGGGCGGCCGGCTGTTGGACCCGGTTCAGGTCCGGATCCCCGGGCGGGAGGACTGGGCCCATCTTCTGCTGATGACGGAGAAGGTGCGGCCAACCCCTGCCGCCTATCCCCGGAAAGCCGGACTGCCTGCGAAAAAGCCGCTTGCATAAAGAAACAGTGCCCTTTGAGGGCACTGTCATTTGTTTCGGAGCGAATCGCCGGGAAATGGGTCGTGATCCGTTCTGGATCTTATTTGGCTTTTGGGAGACTCCAGTGATAGTGAGCGGCCAGAATCCGGATAATCACGGTTACCAGTGAACCGGCAAGCATGGCCGGAAAGACAGTGAGCAGCGGTTCGGCAAAATAGTAGACGAGGGCGCCGGCCAGCGCGGCGCAGGCATAGATGTGCTTGACAAAGATATAGGGGCGGTTTCCTGCCAGAACATCCCGGAGAACGCCGCCGCCGACCCCGGTAATAACCCCCAGGGTAATGGAAAAGAAGAAGTTTTCACCGTATCCGGCACTCTGAACCGCATTGACGCCGACGGTGGTAAAGATGCCGAGCCCGAGGGCATCTGCCAGAAAGACGATGCGGTCAAAGTGGTGTTTCTGCAGAAAATGGGAGGTCCGGATCGCGGGGATAAATGCGATGATGGAGGCGACCGTGGCGGTCGCCGCATAGACCGGCCGCGTAAACAGAACGGGCGGCACTTTTCCCAGAAGGAGATCCCGGAAAACCCCGCCGCCGCAGGCCGTTACGATGCCCATAATGCACACGCCCAGCATATCCATCTTTTTCTGGATGGCGGTAATGGCACCGGAAACCGCAAAGGCAATCGTGCCGATGATTTCAAGAATAAAAATGAAGAGCATGTCTGACTCCCTGCAGCCGGCGGTGCCGGCGGATAGCGTTTTTCAGGCGGTGATTTGCACCGCCGTTTTGCCGGTGCAGACCGAACAAATTGCCGCTGCGCGACAGGATCCGGCAGGGTGAAGCGGTCTAGGACACGAAACCGGTCCGGTCATGAGACAGAGGCATTCCTGTATTATCGCCGTTTTTGCAGGGTTGTCAAGCCGAAAATGCATGGACCAAACGTGATTGAAACAGAGAACGGCAGGGGCGCCCGGGACGGGATGATCCGGGGGACACCGCCGGAGAGGAATGAGGAACAGATGGATTTGACGATGCTTGGCACCATACTGGCGCTTGCCTGGCCGACGATGCTGGAAATGCTGATGCAGACCGCGGTGCAGTATATTGACACCGCCATGGTGGGAAGCCTGGGAACACAGGCAACGGCGGCAGTGGGTGCCACCAGTACGGTAAACTGGCTGATTGGCAGCACCATTTCGGCAACCGGCGTGGGTTTCCTGGCTTACATGGCTCAGGCATATGGGGCAGGAAAAAAAGAGAAAGCGAAGCAGGCAAGCGCCCAGGCGGTCTTTATCGTGCTTGTGATGGGGACCGTGATTACGCTCATTACCACGGGCATGAGCCGCCAGGTTCCGGTCCTGATGCAGGTGGATCCGGCGATCCGGGATCTGACGTCCCGGTATTTTCTGATCCTGTACCTGCCAATGCTGTTCAGAACAGCCAGCATCATCCTGGGAACGGTGCTGCGAAGCGTGGGGGATACCAAAACGCCCATGCGCGTGGGAATTGTGGTGAATCTGCTGAATGTCATCCTGAACCTCTTCATGATTTATCCGACGCGCACCCTTTCCCTGCTGTCGTGGAAGCTCCCGTTTCCCGGCCTCGGATGGGGCGTGGAGGGGGCGGCGGCGGCCTCGGCCCTGTCCTATGCGTACGGGGGCGTTGCCATATTTGCGGCCCTTTGGCGTCATCCGGAGATCTCGCCCAAAGGGGAACGGTTCCGGCCGGATCCGGCAATTCTGCGCCCCTGCTTCCGGGTTGCCATTCCCAATCTGGTTCAGCGCTTTGGAACATCCCTCGGGTATGTGGTATTTGCTGCAATGATCAACAGCCTGGGGGATGTCTCAACAGCCGCCCATACGATTGCCAATACCGTTGAATCCGGGTTTTACATTCCGGGATGGGGCATGCAGACGGCGGCAGCCACCCTGGCAGGAAATGCCTTTGGAGCCGGGGACGGAAAGAGGCTCCGGAAACTGGGGAAAACCTTTCTGCCGCTTGAAATCGGCCTGATGATCCTCACGGGCTCGCTGCTGTTTATCTTTGCGGAGCCGCTGGTGCGGATCTTTACATCGGATCCGGAGGTGATCCGTCTCGGCACCACGGTTCTCAAAATGGTGGCCGTTTCCGAACCTTTTTACGGTGTCCCGATTGTCGTAGAGGGCATGATGCAGGGATGCGGACAGACATTCCTGCCTCTGGTGTTTAATGTGCTTGGCATGTGGTGCGTCCGGATTGCGGGCACTTACGTATGTACACAGGTTCTCGGACTGGGGCTTGCCTCGGCCTGGGGATGCATGATCGCCCATAACATGCTGCTGTTTGTCCTCTTCGGGACCCTCTACCTGACCGGAAAATGGGTTCCGCGCTCCATGAGATCACTGGCAGGGAAAGCG